>CALLVY010000337.1 GCA_938015925.1 uncultured Saprospiraceae bacterium | reverse complement strand
TTGGATTTTTTGGTCTTCCGCCAATTCTTTAACAATCTTTGCGGACTCATCAATTAATTTTTGTCTGTCACTCATTTTTAAAAGATTTAATTTGTTAATGCCTACTCTAATAAGTTTTCGGCGTCGCTTTTATTTACAATTACTTTCAACTTTTAATTCGCGAAGAAGAGCAATATTATTCAAGCAGGTCTTCTAAAATAAGATTATTACACATTAAAAACAAGTTAAATACGTATAAAAAAGAGAAATTGCCTTTTTGTCAATTATTCAGATTTAAAGACAGTCGTTTTATGAGGCCTTGTTTGAGCGATTGCATTTGGTATTTTTGGTTGACCATAGGATACTTATTCCCTTTTCAAAGAAAATTTATACACCAATCCCAACTGCGCATAATACGGAAGCAAAGCATCCTCCTCCTTCGATTGAGCATTCGTTGCCCCTACTCTCAGCGATAAGTCAAAACGATTTCCAATCGTCTTACTTCCTTGAAGGCCATAAAAGAAATGTCCGCCAGAAGGAATAAACCAGCCATCAGAAATTGCAGGAAAATTTTCACGGATTAGTTCCATGTGTTTTAAACGAGTAAGAATCGATTTATCAAATCCAAATTCACCAGCGATATGCCAGGTGGGTTTGTAGTAGCCGAGGAGGGCGGACATTTCAGTGCCAAAACTGGCCATACTTACAAAGTTGGTTTGATGTCTTCTAAAGAGGCCCAGTAGTTTGGCGGAGAAGGTAAAATTATTTAGTTCGTAAATGGAGACTTGGCCTCCCAAGCGTACTTTAAAATCATCTACTAGGTTTTTTCCCATCGGAAAACTGTAATCGGCCGTTAATAAAAAGGGTCTAAATAAATCAAGTTGGCGTCCATAGCCAACTTGGGTCGTCACTCCAAAGTCGTAAGCAAAATTTAAATAGCTTAGATGTTTTTGGTCTTCCTGGATAGATGACCAATTGATGTTTTGAGCATAAGAAAAGCTTACACTCATCATTGCGAGAATTGTGATTAGGTACTTCATTTGTTATAGTATTTCGTTTAAATATTTTTGGATAATCGGATAGAAATTATTCCATCCAAAGTGTGGTATCTCGTGTCCGCAAGCCAATATTTCAACTAACTCAACATTGGGCAAGGCTGCCGAAACTAAGGTCGCGTGCTCCACTCCATAAGCGGGATTTAGCTCACTGTAGGCAAAGAGCACTTTGGTATTGTACTTACTAAGATTGGCGGTAAAATCCATCTGCTCTGGATTATTGATGGCCAAATCAATGGAAGCCGAACTACAAATGGCACCATATCTCCAATAAGGTGGTGGCCCAATATCTCCGGTGGCATTATCTCCAGCAATTGATAAAATCATTTTATAATCCAAAGTATTGTGGTCGCTTCCAGTGATAAATTGATCTTGGTAGACAAAGTCATTGGTGGCTTCCGCGAATAGCTCTAATTTCCTTGATTTACTAATATAGGTTTCCGTTTGTGCCCAGGTAAAACCTCCCGGTTCGGCAAGGATGATTCCAGTAATATCGGCTGGTTTTTGATTGACATAAGCAGCAGCCAACATGGCTCCCCAAGAGTGGCCAGCCAGAACAATAGCTTGATTCCTATCTTTCCGATAATGATTGATCACCCCTTCTAATTCGTCAATATAAACTTGCACATTCCCGTATCCCTCCTTGCCTAAGCGTTGAGATAAACCGGAACCTCTTTGATCATAAAAGACCACATACATACTGTCATTCACCAGGTCTTTAAAATTCAATAAGCTTCGATAGTCCGCCCCGGGACCTCCATGAATGGCCAGAAGGATGGGATGATTTGGATTTCCGTAAGTTTCGGAATGCAATAATACGCCGTTAATATGGATGGAAGGGATGCTAGGATCTTCTAGGACGGTCAGCGGTACCAAAACCCCATGATCTTTAAAGCTTAGTTCTTTTTCACAAGAATTAAGCATAAAAAATGCCATCGCCAGCAGGCTCAAATGTCTTAAGTTCATTGATATCTATTTTTGTTAATTAATGATCCAAACATAGATACAATGGGCAAAAGTAGCGGGTCAGTTGGTAATTTGACACCTATTTGTAGGGAAAAACAGGGAGAAAATCAGCTTTTCAATGCCTTTACATACTGAGAAGGCGTTTGTCCAGTTATTTTTTTAAAATACCTGTTGAAAGAAGATTTAGAATTGAAGCCACAGTCATAGGCGACGGCCATTAGGGTAAATTGCTGATTTTCTGAAATAGCAATAAGTCTTTTGAATTCTTCTACTCGATAAGCATTGATGTAATCGTAAAAGGTTTTACTTTCTTTTTTATTGATGATTTGAGATAAATAGTTGGGATGAATCTCCAATCTTGAAGCCAAATCACTGAGGGATAATTCTGATTGAGTATAGATTTTTTCTTGCGTGACCAGGTTGTTTAAATTTTCATAGTATTCCGCTTCCTTTTCTTCCGAAAGCCCGGAGTTGATGTATTTTTCTTTTACCTGTTCCTGTTCGACTTCTTTTTCTTTTATTTTAGGCCCTATTTCTTTTGTCGAAAATATATTTTTTTGTTGAATACCAAAGAAGACAACCAATATGACAAAAACAGATACGCCCATGTATATTAAAGTATCATT
>CALLVY010000336.1 GCA_938015925.1 uncultured Saprospiraceae bacterium | reverse complement strand
CAAATTAAACTAAGCTTTTTGAGGGACTCCTTTTTGCTGACTCTTCGTTGCAAATTCAGTCGATATACCCGGCATAACTCCTGATTTTACGCCTCGATTCAGTAAAAAATAGCCTCCTCAATATTTCATAAATAATTTTGCGCTCTTACTTAAATTCTTTGCTTGCTTGAAATGTTTTGATGCTATAAATGCGCATTAATCTTTATAGATTCGTACATTCATAGCTTCCTAACATTAATTCTAACTATGGAAAAACTTTGGCTCATTATTCAGCGAGAATACCTCACGAGGGTAAAGAAAAAATCTTTCTTGCTGGCCACCTTTCTAACGCCATTGGCCTTTGGTGTTTTCTTTATTGTCATTGGATTTATTTTCTCTTATGAAGGTGGAGAAACCCTGCACATCGCCGTAGTCGATGAAGGAAAGGTATTGGGACAATCCATTGGCAAAGACGAAGATCAACTTTATTTCCACCTTGTAGATGCTTCTCTGGATGACCTGAGAGACAACTTTGAGGAAGGAAAGTACGATGGAATTTTAGTCGTTCCTCCTATCAATAATTTACGTTCAAGAAAGCATTCCGTTTATTACTACCGCGAAAAAGCCATCGGCTTGGAAATCCGGAGTAGTATTTTACAAAAAATTCGACGTCGTATCCGTGACTATAAAACCCAGGCGCTTAATCTTAAGCAAGAAGAGATTAGAAGTTTAGATGTAGAAATTGCATTTCAACCTGAATCTATTTATCCGGGCCAGGAAGACAGTAGTTCTATGGATGCCTGGATTGCCGCTGCACTGGGAGGCATGATGGGAATGATCATGTACATGACCGTCTTTATCTATGGGATGATGGTGATGCGTAGTGTCATGGAAGAAAAAATGAATCGCATTGTAGAGGTGATGATTTCTTCGGTCAAACCTTTCCAATTGATGATGGGAAAAATCATTGGAGTTGGCGCTGTTGGATTGACTCAGGTTTTGATCTGGGCCATTTTGATTCCTTTGCTTAGTGTTTTAGTGAGTTTGGTTTTTGGCTTTGATACCTCGCGTGCCGACCTGGCGATTTCGGCGACAGAAGTTGACCCTGAGGAAGTAGAATTTATGGTGACTCAAGTTGTGGAAGAATTAAAAGCTCAGCGTTGGGCAATGATTCTCCCACTGTTTATCTTTTACTTTCTGGGGGGCTACTTTTTATATGCTTCGCTTTTTGCCGCGGTTGGCTCCGCGATGAGTGATGACATGGGCGAGGGGCAAGCCTTGACGATCCCCATTACGATTCCCGTTGTCATGGCCTTCTATATCATGTTTGCAGCCATCCGGGCACCGCAGAGTGCCTTAGCTACTTATTCGTCTATCTTTCCACTCTTTTCTCCTATCGTGATGCCTGCTCGACTGGCTTTTGATCCTCCTGTTTGGGAAATCGCTTTGTCTATGATCGTTCTGGCAACGACCTCTATCTTTTTTGTTTGGTTATCGGCTCGTATTTACCGCGTAGGTATTTTGATGTATGGCAAGAAAGTCAGTTTAAGGGAGTTGGGGAAATGGATTTTTTATAAGAATTAATTCAGAAAGTCCACCAATAAAAAAAGAGCGTAGAATTTATCTGCGCTCTTTTTTTGTGTTTTTTTTCTAAGTCCAGGATAAAAAAAATGGGTATCCCGCAGATCTGCGGGAAAAACTTATACCCTTTTATCTTTTTAAACTTTTGTCCTGTACTACATTTTTTTTATAAATCTTCCTCTAAACCTCATAAGTAATCTCCACTACCGCAGTCGTCGGATGCGACTGACAAGTCAGGATAAAACCTTCTTCGACTTCATCTTCATCCAGGGCATAGCAGACTTCCATTTCCACTTTCCCTTTGATCAACTTAGCCATACAAGCCGAACAAGATCCGGAGGTACAAGAAAAAGGAGGATCATGTTTTAAGTCTAGTAAAGCATCTAAAATAGTTTTTCCTTTAGGTACAACGATGTTGAGCGTATCGCCATCTAATTGGACTTTCAGTTTTGCTCCATCTGCTCCCATGGCTTGCGCCAGCTCCGGATCGATTTTATCGGCGGTAAAACGTTCGGTATGAATCTTTTTCTTAGCTATTTCTAAAGCGAGCAAACTTGCTTCTACCGTATCAATCATGTCATTGGGGCCGCAGACAAAAAATTCTCTTTCCTTGGATCGGGAAGGATTTTCTTCTAAAAAATTGGTGACCGCCGCTGCATCAATTCTTCCTGTTTTTCCTGACCAATCCATTTGTGCTTTTTTGAAAAAACCAGTGATGCCTTTTTCTTTTTTCTTAATTGGTTGGCTCAGTATATGTTGGACGATCAATTGATTGTCGTAACGCTGACTCATTTCTTCCAGCGCTTCTTTAAAGATGATAGAACTTTCTTCGCGATTGCCATACAAAAGAAAAACCGTACTCATCGGTTCTTTTTCAAGGACGGTTTTTAGGATGGACATCAGCGGTGTGATACCGCTTCCTGCGCCAAAGAGGTAATAGGTTTTATTTTGCTCTGGATCTAATTTGGTATTAAAACGACCATCTGGTGCCATCACTTCTACTGTCGCACCTGCTTTCAGGTGGTCTAGGATATGATTAGAAACCAAACCTCCTTTCAAACGCTTTACCGTTACGGAGATTTCTTTTTCTACCGGGCTACTCGACATTGAATAGGCTCTTCTTTCTTCTTTGCCTCCTAAGGAAAAACGCAGGGTCAAATATTGCCCTTGAGTGTATTCAAAGGTTTCTTTTAATTCGCCTGGTATGGCAAAAAAAAGGGAAACAGCATCTTCTGTTTCTTTAGCAACTTTGCTTATCGTAAGTGGATGAAAATTTGGATTCATATTTATTATTCTATGCTTTGTATCTTGTCAAGGTACGCCGCAATTTTTTTTACGTATTCTTTTTTACAACTGAAAGAGCAAAAGTACAAAACCTTATTTGACATTCCACGAAGCGCTTTAAAAAAGTAAACGATCAAGGGCAGCTCTTGTCCTTTTCAAAACACCAAATTGCCACTAAGGGTTTATTTTGGGTCGTTTTTATTGAAGTTGTTTAAAGAATTAGATCATTATGCACGTTTTTTCGTATAATTATAGACTTGACCCCACTTTTGTTTCAATCATTTAGATTTTGAAGTTGTTTAAAAAACCTTAACCTTATGCTAAAAGATACCAAATACCTATTGGCCTATATTCTTCCGTTCTCCGCTTTCATTGGGCTATACTATGGTGGTATTTGGTCCTTTGCTGCGGTCTTTCTTGGCTTTTTAATTATTCCCCTACTGGAATTGGTCTTGCCACAATCTACCGAAAATTTTGATGGGGAAACAGAAGAACTTAAACTCCAATCTTTCTTTTTCGATTTCCTTTTATATCTCAATATTCCAATCTTATATGGCTTGGTTTGGTATTTTTTTCAAACCTTCCAACAAGGAGGCCTGAGTACTTTCGAACAAATAGGAATGATCTTAAGTACAGGCTTGATCTTGGGGTCTATTGGAATCAATGTCGCTCATGAACTGGGACATCGCAAGAATCCCCTGGCTCAATTGGCTTCGCAAAGCTTACTCCTCCCCAGCTTGTATTTGCATTTTAATATTGAGCACAATTACGGGCATCATAAAAATGTCGCGACAGATAAAGACCCCGCTTCCTCTCGCAAAGGGGAAAGTATTTATGCCTTTTGGTGGCGATCTGTCTTGGGTTGCTATCGCAATGCCTGGGCCTTGGAAAGCAAAAGATTAAAAAGCAAAAAGCAAAACTTCTGGTCCTGGAATAATCAAATGCTGCGTTTCCAAATAACTCAAATTATTTACCTCGCAAGTATCGCCTGGCTATTTGGACTAAGTGCACTACCTTTTGCTCTTTTGATTGCTGTAGGTGGATTTACTTTACTCGAATCGGTCAATTATATCGAGCACTACGGGCTTCGTCGAAAAAAAATGCCTTCCGGCCGCTACGAGACGGTAAGCCCTCGACACTCCTGGAATTCCAACCATGAATTGGGTCGCATTATGCTCTACGAATTGACTCGGCATTCCGATCATCATTTTAAAGCCAGCCGCAAATATCAAGTCCTTCGACACATTGACGAAAGCCCTCAATTGCCTTATGGATATCCTGGTTCGATCGTTTTGGCCTTATGTCCTCCCATTTGGTTTAAACTCATGGATCAAGAAGTGGAAAAATGGCGGAGCGTTCACGGATAATGAAGCTTGGTTAGCTAAAATTTTCATCCTTCCTTTTAAGACCTTATTTTAACACGTTGCGGCGGAACTTGGGGTAAATAATCTTATATTTGGCTTTGTAATTTTATCTACATCAATGCCAAAGACTTTATCCATAGTCATTCCTGCTTATAATGAGGAACGAAGTATCCTCCAAATTCTAGAACGCATCCGTGCTGTCGTTCTATTAGATGAGATGGCTAAAGAAATACTTATCGTTAATGATTGTTCTACCGATCAAACCGAGGCGATTATTCTAGCTTACCAGAAAAAGCATCCTGAATTAAATATTTGCTATTCCAAACAAACCTATAATCAAGGTAAAGGTGCTGCGCTGCATGCAGGTATAAAAGCCGCTACAGGAGATTACCTGATCATCCAAGATGCAGACTTGGAGTACAACCCGGAGGAATACAATTTATTGCTCCAGCCTTGCTTAGATGGCTTTGCAGACATTGTCTACGGTTCTCGTTTTGTAGGTGGAAAACCACATCGCATTTTATTTTACTGGCACTCTCGTGGCAATCGATGGCTTACTGGACTTTCTAATATTTTCACCAATCTCAATCTCACGGATATGGAAACTTGCTACAAGCTTTTCCGTACTGATTTGATACAGCAACTCGACTTGCAAGAAAAACGCTTTGGGTTTGAACCAGAAGTAACCGCAAAGATTTCCAGACTCCCAGACATTCGCATCTACGAAGTAGGGATTTCTTATTATGGTCGCTCTTACGAAGAGGGGAAGAAAATAGGTTGGAGAGATGGTTTTCGGGCGATTTATTGCATCTTAAAATACAATTTATTTTCGCGTTAATAGATTAGAACTATGTCAACAGACCGCAAAGATTTTGCCTATAAAGAATATGATCTCGAAGGAATGGAAACCCTTGAAGCCATCGCAGGAGCCAATCGTTTCAACGAATGGATGTACCAGACGACTTCTCGCAATCTCTCTGGAAATATCATTGAAATTGGTAGTGGCATCGGCAATATTTCTACTTTCTTTATTCGAGATCAAAGAAACATTCAACTCAGTGATATCCGCGAAAATTACTGTACGTTTCTAAAAGATAATTTTGGAAAAGAAAAATCGGTACTTGGAATTTCAAAGATTGATTTGGTACACCCTGAATTTGATAAAGTCTATAGCGAACTCCTCGAAAAATTTGACGGTCTTTTTGCACTCAATGTAGTAGAGCACATCAAAGACGATACCCTCGCTATCGCCAATTGTAAAAAACTGCTTCGCCCTGGCGGACGCATGGTCATCTTGGTACCCGCCTACCAAATGCTTTACAATACTTTTGACACCGCACTCGAACATTATCGTCGTTACAACAGAACCTCTTTAAAGAAATTATTCACAGACAATGACCTGGAGGTCAGCCATAGTCAACATTTCAATCTCGCAGGAATTTTGGGCTGGTTTGTATCTGGAAATATTTTGCGCAAAAAAGTCATCCCTACCGGGCAAATGAAATTTTACAATATGCTCGTACCTATTTTCCGAATCGCAGATAAAGTAATCTGGAATCAGATTGGCCTGAGTGTTATCGTGGAAGGAGTAAAAGGGGAGAAAGGATAAAAGAATTTGATCCCAATAATTTTATTTTTTCCTAAAAAAAATAAAGATTAGGACCACTCAAGATCCTAATCTTTAAAAACCAATCACCAGTCCATCTGGCGAAAGGAAAACAAAGCTTTAGCACATCGTCTAAGCTTCTACCAAAGTACCAATTGCTTCTCCTTGTACAATGCGTCTCAGGTTTTGATCATCACCAATATCAAAAACGATGATGGGCAAATTATTTTCCTGACACATCGTAAAGGCGGTCATATCCATGATACTCAGACCGAGGCTAATCACTTGAGCAAAAGATAATTTATCAAATTTCTTGGCGGTTGGATCTTTTTCTGGATCGGCAGTATAAATACCATCGACTCGAGTTCCTTTGAGGATTACATCTGCACTGATCTCATTGGCACGAAGTGCAGCGGCACTGTCTGTGGTGAAATAAGGACTTCCTGTACCAGCAGAGAAAATAACCACTCGTCCTTTTTCAAGGTGACGAATAGCTCGACGGCGAATGTAAGGTTCTGCAATCGCTTTCATTTCCACTGCGGAAACCAATCGAGTATAAACTCCAGCGGCTTCTAATGCACTTTGGATGGCCATACCATTGATTACGGTAGCTAACATGCCCATGTAATCTCCTTGTACTCGTTCTATTCCTGACTCTGCAGCTTGTAAGCCTCGGAAGATATTACCTCCTCCAATAACTACTGCCACCTCTACTCCGAGGTTGACTAGTCCTTTGATTTGTTGAGCATAATGCACCAACATAGAAGAATCAATTCCAAAGCCTTGTTTGCCCATCAATGATTCTCCACTAAGTTTGAGAAGTACTCTTTTGTATTTAGCTGCCATTTTTTTCTATTTAGACGAAGTATTATTTAAGAAGTTGCAGGACCTTAATGATTGTACATCAAAAATCAAGCGCTATTTACTCATTCTCTTAATTTTGGGCAAAAAAAAAGCGAATTAAATGAATAATTCGCTTTTCTTTTTTTTCACTCCATTAACCGAGAGTAACGTGTTTGAAATCCGTAACAGTCAAATCACTGTCGAGGCTTTTCAAGTAAACGCTAACAGTTTCTTTGCTAGTGCTTTTTACGTATAGTTGGTTGAGTAAAGTATTTTCTTTGAAAAATTTGCCCAATTTACCCATGGCAATTTTTTCGAGCATCGTTTCTGGCTTACCTTCTTTACGAGCAATTTCTTTTCCGATTTCGATTTCTTTTTCTACTACACTAGAATCGATACCATCTTTATCTACTGCCAATGGTTTCATCGCTGCTACTTGCATTGCTACACCACGACCTGCTTCGTAAAACTCATCACTTGCTTTGGTCAATCCTACCAACACACCAGCTTTGTTGCCCATGTGAATGTAAGGAGCTACCATAGCAGCCTCTAATTTTTCATAAGCTGCGATTTCTAATTTTTCGCCGACTACTGCTACTTGCTCTATTACTTTTTCTCCAACGGTCATTCCTTCAAATTCCAAAGCCAAAAGAGCTTCGAGGTCATCAGGGAAGTTAGCGAGTGCAACTTTAGCAAAATCAGTTGTCAAGTTGATAAATTTATCTCCTTTAGAAACGAAATCCGTTTCACAACTTAATCTTACGATTATTCCTTTTGTTTTATCATCAGAAACCAAAGCGATTACGGCACCTTCTTTGGCATCGCGATCAGCTCTTTTGGCTGACATTTTTTGTCCTGTTTTTCGGAGAACTTCGATAGCTTTATCGAAATCACCACCAGCTTCTTTTAAAGCTTTTTTACAATCCATCATACCGGCACCGGTAGTGTCTCGCAGCTTTTTTACGTCAGATGCTGAAATTTTTACTACGTCCATTTTTTATTTGTATTAAAAATTGAAAAATAACATCAGTTTTTATGCAGAAAAATACTTTCCTGCTTATCCTTTAGCGGCTGTCTTCTTAGAAGCTGCTTTTTCTCTTTCTTTCAATCCTTCTTGGATCGCCTCTACCATGTAAGTAGTAATAACTCCGATAGACTTAGAAGCATCGTCATTAGAAGGAATTGGAAAATCAACTTTAGTTGGATCAGAGTTGGTGTCTACCATTGCGATAGTACGCATTCCTAGTTTTTTGGCTTCAGCCAAAGCAATGTGCTCATGGCTAATGTCAACGATAAACAAGGCAGCAGGCAAACGGTTGAGGTTAGCGATACCTCCCAAAATTTTCTCCAGCTTATTTCTTTCACGAGTTAACGTCAATTTCTCTTTCTTTGTTACACTAGTAAGTGTACCATCGGCCAACATCTTATCGATGTTATTCATTTTCTTGATAGATCGACGAATCGTAGAAAAGTTAGTCATCATTCCTCCCAACCAACGTTCTGTAACGAAAGGCATTCCAACGCTTCTTGCAGCAGTTGATACCATTTCGCGCGCTTGCTTTTTAGTTGCTACGAACAAAATTTTTCTACCAGACTTGGCAATCTGACGCATGGCATCAGCAGCACGTTCGAGGCATACATCTGTCGTATTGAGGTCAATGAGGTGAATCCCTTTGCGCTCCATAAAGATATAGGGCTGCATTTTTGGATTCCACTTTCTTTTGAGGTGACCAAAGTGGACACCAGCATCTAGAAGTTCTTTATATGTAGGTTTAGCCATTTTCTAAATAATTTGAGTATTCCGTCAAAAAGACGAAAAAATAAGTTGAATGGATTGGAGGAAATTCCAATCGGGTTAACGTTTACTGAACTGGAAGCTTTTTCTTGCTTTCGGCTTACCATATTTCTTACGCTCCACCACCCGTGAATCACGAGTTAGGAATTTCTCAGCTTTCAATGGTGAGCGGAATTCTTCGTTCAATTTAACCAATGCACGGGCAATCCCCATACGAACGGCTTCTGCCTGTCCTTTAAAACCACCTCCAGCTACATTAACTTTCAGATCGTAAAGGTTAACGGCATCAACTACCTCAAAAGGGGCTTGGATGCTAGTTTGGATGTGTATTTGTGGGAAGTAGTCTTTATAGTCTTTGCCATTAACCATGATTTTACCTTCGCCTTTGGTGAGGTAAATTCTGGCTACTGCAGCTTTTCTTCTTCCTATTGAATTTATCATTTCCATGTGAAAATCTTTTTATTTTAAACAGTTAATGCTTCTGGCTTCTGTGCCACATGTGGATGCTCAGTTCCAGCATATACAAACATTTTTTTGAACATGGTTCGGCCTAAAGAATTTTTAGGAAGCATGCCTTTTACTGCTGCTTCAATTATTGCTGTTGGCTTTTTAACCATTAAATTTTTTGCCTTCGTCCTTTTCTGTCCTCCAGGGTATCCAGAAAAAGTGATGTATTCTTTCTGGTCCATTTTCGATCCAGTAAAGCGAACTTTGCCCGCATTGATTACGATTACGTAATCTCCAGTATCGACGTGTGGAGTGTAAGAAGGTTTGTGTTTACCTCGTAAAACAGTCGCAACTCTTGTACCTAGGCGGCCTACCACCTGATTTTCGGCATCAAGAATGTACCATTTACGCACAACATCTTCCTTTCTGGCAGACTTGGTTTTATAACTTTGCGTATCCACTTCTTTATGATTTATTTTTAAAAATAGAATTTCTTTATTTCGCTGGAATTAGACTCCAATAGGATTCTTTTTCAAACGCGAGTGCAAAGGTAAACGTCTTTGCTTCAAAAAACAAATAATTCAGGCTTATTTTTTTTAGCCCTCCTCCATAACTCCTTGATAATCAGTCTAATTTTCGCACTTTTTTTTCAACGCCTCTCTTTTTACGCTACTTTTAGCCTCTTCTGGTAAGGCCTTTTTTTAGCTGTTGGTAACTTTTGAGGCTAAAAAGTCTCATTAAGCAGGCCAATTCCTATCTTTAAGTAAGCTTGAATGAAGTTCAGTACTTATCTGTTGACTGATAAAAGCAAAATATAGAGAGACCAATTAATAAAAGACCTTTTTTGCCAAACCAGTCCCCACTGTCTTGGCTTACTAACAGCATTCTATGGAAAAGTATATCTCAGGAATACACAACTATTGTGATCGCTGGTGCGACCGTTGTCCACTCACTCATCGCTGCTCCATTTTTGAATCCTCTGCCAATCACAGCAATGATGATCACTCTGATTTTGATGCCATTAGCTTTACTGAAAATCTCTCTGAAAACCTGGAAAAGGCCATGGACATGATTCGAGACTCCATCGAAAAGCATGGAATGGATTGGACGACCTTTCATAAAGAAGCGGTACAACAAGAAATGGTAGAACCCGAATTGACTCGTATGCAGCAGACGATAAAGGATCGAGCCATTCAATATGGTATTGAAGTCAAAAAATGGTTTGATCAAAATAAGGAATGGCTGGAAGATAAAGAGGACGAGATGAATACTAAAACCAATCTTGGTATTGATCAAAACAAACTATTCAAAACTTTGTCCGACGCTATAGAAACCATCCAGTGGTATAATTTTTTTATTGGCCCAAAAATGAGTCGTGCCATTCGTGGCTTACACGACACATTTATCGCTCCCGAAACGCCTATTCAAAATGACGCCAATGGCTCCGCCAAAATCGCTATGATTGCGATCAATCGAAGTCTGGCTGCCTGGGAAACCTTACGTTTCCACTTTCCAGAGCGTACTGATGATTTATTGGACTTATTTAGATCTCTGGCTTGGTTGCGCCGAGAAACCTTAAAGCTTTTTCCGCATATCGATGATTTCGTGCGTCCTGGCTTTGATGAACGGGTTTTGGAGGAAGCTGGTAAGTAAAGAAATCCAAGTCCCCTTTTTACCAAGCCTTAGCCTTATTTAAACCATTTCTATTACCGCCTGTTTCCCTCACTACATCTAATAGGTTTTATCGCTATAAAGGGCTAAATTTGTAATCCTATAAAAAACGCTAGCGACTTATTAGACCAAATAATAAA
>CALLVY010000335.1 GCA_938015925.1 uncultured Saprospiraceae bacterium | reverse complement strand
GTCTATGATGCAAAACACGGTGCTTTATGTTTCCCTTTTTGATGGAATAAATAATTCTCCAAGGGTTCCGATTCACATTACTGCAGTCGATTCGACCATCACCAGCGCGGTGGCAGCAGAGCCTACGATCTGCCCAAGTGGCAGTACTGATCTTGGAGGGACCTTAAATAGTCTTGGTATGATCAACTGGTATGATGCTCCTACAGCTGGAAATTTCTTAGGTTCTTCAGAGCAAGGGCAAGGTTTTTCCGTTAGCCCAAGTAGTACACAGACTTATTACGCAGAAGGAGAAACAGAAAGAAAAACAGAAACGTTTGATTACACCGGATCTGTTCAAACCTTTACCGTTCCCATTGGAGTGACTAGTATTGAAATTGATGCTTATGGTGCTCGTGGAGGAGATTCTCACGGTGGTACCTCTGGCCCTGGAAAAGGAGGTCAGGTACACGCTACGATGAATGTTACTCCAGGACAAGTCCTCAACATTTATGTAGGAGGTCAAGGCGAGGACTATACTTCAGGTATCCAAGGAGGATGGAATGGAGGAGGAAACGGAACCGATTCCGGCGATGGTGCTGGCGGTGGTGGTGCCACGGATATTCGTATCAATGGTACTTCACTAAACGACCGTATTTTAGTAGCTGGTGGTGGCGGTGGTAGAGCACCTAATATGATTTGTACGCCTGGTGAAATCAACCCACCACATGGAGGAGGACTGGTAGGAGAAAGTGGATACTATTGTATTGATGGTTCCGCAGAAGAGAAAAGAGGATTAGGAGGCAGTCAAACAGAAGGAGGACGTGCAGGTTGTTGGTTTAATGAAACGAGCTGTGCGAATGCAGGAACTTTCGGAAATGGTGGCAATGCAGGATTCGTAGCTACGGATGGTCGCGCTGGCGGCGGTGGCGGTGGCTGGTTCGGTGGTGGTGGCGGTACTTACAACAGTGATGGAGGTGGCGGAAGTAGCTACACCAATGGAAGCTTGTTGCAAAATATCGTTCATACCCAAGGAGTACAAGATGGACATGGAGTACTCACTATTACTTATTCTAAAAGTAGTACAACCAATACCCGATCGTCTGTTATCTTGACCGTAGAAGATGTGACCAATCCAGTTCCAGATGTGACTAACCTTGCTAATGTAGATGGAAATGCACCTTTGACGGTAAGTACAATACCTACTGCTTCTGATCATTGTGTTGGTACGCTCAATGCAAGTACCACTGATCCTTTGACTTATAATACAGCAGGAACTTATCAGATCCAGTGGGATTATGATGATGGCAATGGCAATGTTTTTTCTCAAAATCAGACGATTGTTGTTGGAGCCGTATTACCGGTGGAACTGAGTCGTTTTTCTGCGCATTGTGAAGGCCAGCGAGTGAAATTGAATTGGCGTACAGCATCAGAAATCAATAGTAGTCATTTTGAAATCCAACACTCTAGAGATGGTATCCGATGGGAAGCATTGGGTACAGTTGAAAGTATGGGAAATTCAGAAGTAAGGAATGATTATCAGTTCACCGCAGAAAGTCGCTTTGGTTTTGAATTGTATCGCTTGAAGCAAGTTGATTATGATGGCAAGCCGGATTTTTCTAAAATCATCAATGCCGCTTGTGCAGAAGATGATAGTCAAATAAAGATTTATCCAAATCCAACCGATGGTAATTTTACGGTTTCTTATGAAGGAACTCAGGAGGAAGAATTGACGCTAATTTTGATCAACAACATTGGTCAAGAATTGGAAAAAAGAAACCTTGAGCTTTCTAATGGTTTTGGAAAAACAAGTTTTGATTTGACGCCCTACCCTGCTGGTTTTTACAAACTGCAGGTCTCTAATCAAGGTCACTTGAGATCTTATCGGATCATCAAGACGCAAGAATAGTATATGGTTAATTCTCTTGTTTAATATTTGCAGAGAGGTAAGACGAAATGTCTTACCTCTTTTTTTATTTATCTTTCAAAATAAATATCCTTGTACACCATAAAATAAACAGCTACCAATTCTGAGTGGTTTCCTTTGAACCTCTCAACAGTTCTTGCAAAGGCACCATATACGTAAGTCCGATAGAACTCCGCCAGCCATAGTTGTGATTTCCATGCCAGTCATATTCCACAGAGATCGGTCCCATTTCTAAATTAAGAAAAAGACCGATGTTCCAGGTAAAACCTCCAGCCATTGTTAAATCCGTTTCTTTACTTCTGACTATCTCGGGATGATTGGTAAAAAAGGCATCCAATTTTGCTTCGCCTTCTGGTGTATACAAAGTCGTTTTGCCCGGCACCCCAAAACCTCCAGAAACACCACCATGAACCCGCGAGAATTTCACCCAATTTCCACTTTTATTTTTCAAAGATAATCGCCGCTTCGGCATCAAGATTCCAGTAATCAAAGTAAAGATATCAAAGCCTGCTTTTCCTCGAATTTCCGTAGCATTGAAACGGCCTTCCACCAAAGGATAATCGTCTCCAACCGCTTTTAATTCTTCGACTAACTTTGGATCACGAATCGCATAAAATCCATTATTCTTTTCAAAACTAATGTCTCCCATAAAGCCCTTGTAACGGCCACCAATTCCAAAACCAAAACCCGTTCCAGCGGAATATAATGGCGTTGCGGTTTCGCTATAATTGTATACCGCCAGTCCTTTATTAATTTTACCCGAGAGATACCAAAAGGCCCTTTGAGTCGATACATAAGATATTCCCGAGGAATTATAAGTCTCGTAAGTCCTTTTCGTTGTTTTGGTTTTGAAGGTGCTGTATTCTTCGTATTCTACTTCCTCTCCTGCGAGGATTCTATAGTTGTGAGAATAATTTCCCGCCGCGGTCACCTCTCCTCCCAAGAGTTCAAACAAGCCATCTAATTGCAAAGTAATCGAAGGCGTGAACATATAATTCTTCCCACGGTAATTTGCCATTTCTGTAGCAGAACTTCCGCCAAAATAAAAACTATTATTAACCCGCAAATCTATCATCCCAAATGGAAATTGAATCGCAAGTGCTGGCGCTAGATTGATTCCTGCTTGACCCAATTTCTTGCCACTGATTCCGCCCATAGATTGAGTAGAATAGTGGATGCCCATCAATGGCGTAATGTGCACACCGCGCAAATAATTTTGCCTTTGTTTGAGGGTGAATTTATGCAAGGGTATATTGAATCCGGCGTTAAAAATGATTCCATCGTCGGAGACGTAATTGGCATCACCAGGTTCTAGATAAGTGAAATCACCCCAGCCGACTTGAAGTTCAAAAATCCGTTGGCGATAGTGGAAGAAAGTCCAGGCATCGCTTTTTACTTCTTTTTTAAAACTGGGCATCCCTTTTCCCAGTCCCATGGCAGAACTGGAATAGCCGTAGCGGAGTGTTCCTTTTTGGGCAAAGCTTTCTATGGTGATCAGACTCAAAAATAATCCGATCAAAAATATGGATAGTCGCATGCGTTTTATTTTAGTCTGTGAAATAATAAGTTCCGATATCACCTTTCCATAAAACAGGAATAAAATTTTGCGCTGCTTCGCTGTGATAATCCGTTCCGAGTATGTCCACTATTTCCTGCTCCGTGATACTGGCGAAAAGGAGGAATGGGAACAATAACAATCCCGTTATTATATATTTCGATTTCATGAGTTTAAATTTTGAAAGGGTTCAAAGGTTTAAGGAAAGTCATTCGACATTTCCCTAAACCGACAAGAACAATGACTCTTTGAATACTTGTTGTTTAAAACTTCACCTTTGCCAAGCTTAGGTCTTTCGTACTCGTGTGACCTAAAATCAATAGTTCGGTATCAGAGAGGCGTTTGATTGGATCGACCAAATCAACAAATGTCTTTTTAGGCAGCAAAGATTTGTTAGCAGAAATTGTACTCGCAGCGGGGTCTATTATAAAAGCCTCTATTGACCTTTTATAATTATTTACTTTCACTTCCGATTCATCTTTTGAAGCGGGTTGGTGTGTCATCAAACCCATGATTTTACCACCTGGTCGAGGGATCAAAGTTGCTTCTTGAAAGTTGACTTTCCCGGAATAATTAAAGAACACATTTTTCATATTTCCTGATTCATCACATTGAATGGTAAATAGCTGACCATCCGCAGCAGCACATCCTATGATAAAATCATTTCCATTGATCGTCGTCGCTTCCAAGATGTAAGTGCCTGTAAGAAAAAATTTAGCAGCGTCGTTTCCAGCAGGTATTTTTGCTTTTGATCCAGCGGGCAGTTTCGCTTTCGACCAAAATTCTGTTGGGGACATTAGGTTTAAATATTCCATCTTAGTAGTCATTTTTCCCAACACGACCTTATCCAGTTTTTTAGCTGTCATATTGGTCATCCGAGGAATTTTATTTCCATGAGCTGAGGCAAAAGAGGCTCCTACTTCTTTAGTTCCCATACCCAGAAAATCAGGGGAGCCATAGCCCATGAGATATACGGCCATATTTTCCGGATCGGAATGTGGAATCAAAGACAAGGTGTAAGGCTGACCAACTTTATTCTTCGGCAATTCAAAATCAACATCCGCTATCGTTTCTCCTTTCATATTGATGCGAAGGTATTTGAAGACTGGTTTATCTTGTGCATGCGGTTTATGCTTTGGGATCGCTTCATCTTTCATCAATGGTAGAAAAATAAAAGCCATATCTCCATTGGGCATGTCCCGTGCATAGATGGGACGAGCAGCTTTATCCAAGCTTATTTCTTTGGTGAGTTTGCGGGTGAGGGTTTTAGCATCATAGACCAAGAAGGCGTATTTTTGAAAAATGTAATCACTTTTTTGATAAACGAAAGCCATTACATCTCCAACATTATAAGAAATGGGTCGTGCGCTTCCGGTCGTAGTGGTGATTTTTACATCCGTTCTAGTTTGACCAAAAAAACTAGAAGCACTTGTACCAAATGTCGCGGGGTTTTCGGTACGGCTATGCACCAGTAATAACTTACTTCCATCTTCGCCTTTGGGTTTTACTTTCGAATGCGTATTAAAACTAGAAAGCAGTGCTCGGCCTGCATAGCGATAATTAATGGTTCCGGTTTCCATCACCAGCTGTCCGGTCAACATATTTTTTCCTACGCGAAGGGCTTTTAAATCAGAGGCTTCTTGTCTAACGAATTTCTTCTTTGCTTTTTCAAATTCCAATTCGCTTTCCTCCATCCCTTTGTAGTTGAGATCCATATCGAAAGTATAGGTTTCGTATTTGGCACTCTTCTTATTTTTTTTGGTTTCGAAGGAAAAAGAAATCAGGTCATCGGCGGGTGCTACGGTGTAGTCTATCCAAGATCCAGCAGCGGCTTTACCGGATATCTTTTCATTGGTAGATTTGAGAATTTCCTGGGCATTCATTGAAATGGTCAGGCAGACCAATCCTAGTAAGAGCGTTAATTTTTTCATTGTTCTTATTTTTTCAGGTTAAAAAAATCTAACAGTTGCTTAAGCATTTGCCTTGATCAACTATCTGATACAAAGGAAAAGGGTTTTTAACCTTTTAGAACTCCGTCAAATCCTGTACATTGGTAGGTGTTTTCACCTAATTTCTCTTTCAATTGGTTTAATGACGCTAATTCAACGGTATTTCTTATGCTTATTCTTCTTTGGCTTTAGCGCCAATCCGAGCATCGCTCAATTGGCTGAGTATGACTTTCATGCTCCCTCTTATCAAGTTATTCAAGAAGTGGATCAAGGTAATTTCGAAGAAGCCAGAGGCTTATTAGAAGCCTGGGACACGAGTCGTTTTGCACAGGAACCTGCTTTGGTCGCAGAGTATTTTTTTATACAAGGTTATTATCAATTGCTATCCACGGGGCAGAAAGAAAGTTTTGCCTCTTTCACACAAGCAGGCAAAATTTATGATGTCTTAGGACAAGAAGCGCATCGCTATCTCTGCGAAGTTTACCTCGTGATAAATATGTATGTCAAGAGTCGTTGGGAGGAGACCAAACAAAGAGGAACAGCTTTATTGGAAGAAATTCCAGAGGATCAATTGGAGGCCAGGGCATTATTGCATAATATCTTAGGGGCCTCCTATTCCGGTCATGATATGGCTTATGAGAAAGCAAAATTTCATAATCAAAAAGCCTTGACTTATTTTCTATCGCAAAATAACTATCGTCGGCTCACTAGTATTTATGGTATAATGGCGGCTTGTGAAAACCAATTAAAAAACTATCAAGGCGCTGTCGGCTTTATTGATAGTGCGCAATACTTTGCTGAAAAAATTGGTAATGAGCAACAAATTGCTTTTCTCAATGTTCGAAAATTTCGAGCCCTGGCCAATCAAAAGAAGTACACCGAAGGTTTCCAATTTTTAAAAGAAGCAGAAGACTATTTCATCAGCCACCCTTCCGAGCAAGGTCAGCTAGGCTGGATTAACACCAATTATGCGAATGCTTATGCAGAGTTAGGAGATTTTGAAAAAGCCTATACCCATCTTGAAAAAAATAGAATCATTGCTGCCGATGGTCGTAGTCAGGAAAATGATAAACGGATCAATGAATTGATGATTCAGTACGAAACGGAAAAGAAAGAACAACAGATCAAAATTCAATCCCTCATTATAGAAAACCAAAGCCAAAGAAGTCAACAACTGATTTTTGGAGCAATCGGTGGCCTTGGATTTTTATTGCTCCTTTCAACCATGGGCTATTTCTATTACCGCAATCAACAACAAGAAAAACTAGCGCAGGCACAACTACACTATCAAGAACAATTGCTCGCAGCAACCGTCAATACACAAGAGGCCGAACGCAAACGCATTTCCAGAGATCTCCACGATGGAATTGGCCAACAACTCAGCGGGTTAAAACTGAGCTTCCAACAAATGACGGAGAAGATAAGCACGCAAGTACCAGAGCAAAAAGAGCAGTTGGGAAAATTAGAAAAGATCATCCAGGATGCCTCTACTGATGTACGCAACCTCTCTCACCAGATGATGCCGAAAGCTTTACAGGACCTCGGCTTGGCTCCGGCTATCTCTGATATGCTAGAAAACACTTTTCCGAATACCGGCATCATCCACGAATTTCATCACGATAATATAAACCAACGTTTGCCAGAACCCATAGAAATTGGTCTCTATCGAATCGCTCAAGAACTCGTCAGCAATATCCTCAAACATGCCCAGGCAAAAGAGGTAAGCATTGAACTCCTCAAAAACCGACAACAAATCGTAATGATGGTCGAAGACGATGGAAAAGGATTCCAACCAGCGCAAATACAAAAAGACGGGCATGGGCTGACCAATATTCGATCCAGGCTACAAGCCATCAAAGGAGAAGTACATTTTGAATCGCCTAAAGAGGGAGGAACTTTGGTGACCGTACGAGTTCCCTATCAGGACTAATGCCCAAGGTGCTTTTTCTACGTTCTAAAAAACCTTCAACAACAAAGGCACTCTCCACTAGACTTTATTCGAAAATGGTTTTATGAGATAAAAATGCAGGATTTTTTCTGCAATCAATGAACGCCCACAGCCTAATAGCCGGGCTATTAAGGCGAGGACGTGAAGCAGAGTGCGGAAAAAAGACAATTTTTTAGCCATACAATATCATTTCGAATAAAGTCTAGT
>CALLVY010000334.1 GCA_938015925.1 uncultured Saprospiraceae bacterium | reverse complement strand
ATTTACCTCGACACCCATGTGCTCAATCACTCCGCGATCAAAAAGCAATTTCGCCTCCTGACCCAGCAAGCCATCGAAGACAATAAAGCAACCATCGCCTTCTCCATCAAAAATGGCAACATGAAGCCCGAACCTTTTGCTGGCATTTATCACAACCTGGCATTCACTACCTGGATGCTTTCTTTCTATTGGTTGTCCCAACAAATTATACGAGGAGAAAAAAATAAAAACGACGTAGAAAAAATAATCTGGAGCATGCTGGTTCCACATTTTACAGAAAAGGGAATCAAAGCTTTTAAAGCTTTTTTTGGAACCGCTTATTTCAATAACCTTGGTGATGCTTTTGAAGCGGATCAAAATTCACTGCTTTCATTCTAATCTTATGCAAACATTAAAATCAAAAATTCAAACCAATAGCCAGTCCTATCAGGACAATCATTCCCAAATGTTGGAGGCTTTGACCAAATTGCAAAAGCATTTAAAGGAAAGTCGCTTTGAAGGAAAAGACCGACATATTGCGCGAGCAAGGGAAAGGGGAAAAATGTTGGCCAGAGAACGATTGGAATTGGTACTGGATAAAGACAGTCCTTTTTTAGAATTACTCCCTTTGGCAGGCATGGGAAATAAAGGTGGTTTCGGAGCAGGAGGAACCAATGTCTCGGGCATTGGTTTGGTCGCTGGGAAATTATGTATGGTCAATTCCAATGTAGGAACTCGTAAAGGAGGATCGGTAGATTATGCGACGGTGTTTAAAAGTCTTCGATTGGGAGACATTGCCAGAGAAAACAGATTGCCTTCTATCAATCTGGTGGAAAGTGGTGGCGCCAATTTACCCGACCAAGCCAAGATATTCAATTACGGCGGAGAATCCTTTCGCGAAATATCTCGCCGTTCCCAAATGGGAATCCCCACGATCTCCATCGTCTTTGGCAATGCCACTGCGGGGGGCGCATATGTGCCAGGCATGTCTGATTTTTCCATCTTTCAAAAAAAAGCCGCCAAAGTTTTTCTAGCAGGTCCACCTCTTGTAAAAATGGCTACCAATGAAATCGCAAGCGATGAAGAGTTAGGTGGGGCCGAAATGCATAGTCGAGTATCCGGTGTCTCTGATTACCTCGCAGAAGACGAATACGATGCCATCCGTATTGCCCGCGAATTGATGGAGATCATCGATGTTGGTAAACCACACTTTACACCCGAAGGTGCAATCGAAGAACCTATTTATCAGGCAGAAGAAATTTTGGGTACCGTACCCTTTAATCCCAAAACTCCCTTTGATGCAAAGGAGTTGATTATGCGGGTAGTAGATGGCTCCCGCTTCTCCGAATTCAAACCCGAATACGGTCCAACACTCGTGACCGGCTGGGCCAAAATACATGGTTACCCCCTTGGCATTCTGGCCAATAATGGCGTCCTGTTTTCCGAGTCCGCCAGCAAAGGAGCACAATTTATTCAACTGTCCAACAAAAATAATATCCCGCTAATTTTCCTGCAAAATACCACTGGGTTTATGGTAGGAAAAGCTTACGAAGAAGGAGGCATGATCAAAAACGGCGCAAAATTAATCAATGCCGTTTCCAATAGTAAGGTGCCTTCGATTACCCTGATGATTGGCAATTCTTATGGCGCAGGAAATTATGGAATGAATGGTCGTTCTTATAATCCTAATTTTTTATTCACTTATCCCAATGCTAAAATTGGTGTGATGGGATCAGAACAATTGGCTGGCGTAATGGAAATTATTCAACGAGCCGCTGCTGAACGAAGTGGTACCGAATACAATCAAGAACAAGGAGAAATGTTGAAAGCCATGCTGATCGCAGAAGCCGAATCCAAATCTTCGGCCTGGCATTCTACTTCTGAGTTATGGGACGATGGTCTTATTGATCCAAGAGAAACCAGAAATCATTTGGGCTTTAGTTTGGCGGTATTATACAATCAACCAATCAAAGGGGCGGAAGGCTTTGGTGTTTGGCGGCATTGAATTTTGCAGTATGGATTTTACGATTGCCGGTTTGCGGTTGTCGAAAACCGTAGACCGCAAATCACTTACCTATTTTCAAAATAAAACAATTGCCAAAATGGCTAAAAATATAGAAACAATTTTAATTGCTAATCGTGGAGAAATAGCTTCCCGGATCATCCGTACTTGTCGAAAGATGGGAATAAAAACGGTCGCCGTTTTTTCGGAAGCAGAT
Source organism: uncultured Saprospiraceae bacterium (assembly GCA_938015925.1). GTDB lineage: Bacteria > Bacteroidota > Bacteroidia > Chitinophagales > Saprospiraceae > CALLVY01. The sequence goes on along the minus strand of CALLVY010000334.1, from coordinate 20,183 downwards.
AGAAAGTCACCCTTTGTGGAAGCGGCAGATTTGGCGGTGTTTATTGGAGAAAGTCCCGCGAATGAATCTTATCTGGAGGTGGAGAAAATAATTGCGGCCGCCAAAAAAACGAAAGTAGATGCCATTCACCCAGGTTATGGATTCCTTTCTGAAAATGCTGCTTTTGCGGAGCGCTGCGAAAAAGAAGGACTGATTTTTATTGGGCCTCACCCAGCCGCGATCGCAGCGATGGGGTCGAAGTCAGCGGCCAAAGTATTGATGCAGAAAAATGGCGTTCCTGTTTTGCCAGGTTATCAAGGGGAGGATCAAAGGGAAGAGCGATTATTGAAAGAAGCAAAAGCGATTGGTTTTCCTTTGTTGTTGAAAGCTAGTGCGGGGGGTGGTGGAAAAGGGATGCGTATCGTGGAAGCTGCTAGTGATTTAAAAGCTGCGATTGCGGCGGCGCAGGGGGAAGCCAAAAATGCTTTTGGAGAGGAAGAATTGATTATTGAAAAATACATCGAAGCGGGGCGACATATTGAATTTCAAATCTTTGGAGATCAAGAGGGAAATGTGATCCATATTCTGGAAAGAGAGTGCAGCATTCAAAGGCGCTATCAAAAAGTGATCGAAGAAAGTCCTTCTCCTGTTTTGACCGAAAAATTAAGAACAGAGATGGGAGCGATAGCGACCAAAGCCGCTCAGGTTTTGAAATATGATAATGCAGGAACAGTAGAGTTTATTTATGAAGAAAATACAGGGAAATATTATTTCCTGGAAGTCAATACTCGTTTGCAAGTAGAGCATCCGGTTACGGAAGCCATCACTGGTTTGGATTTGGTGCAAATGCAAATAGAATCGGCGCAGGGTTTGCCATTGCGGATTCGTCAGGAGGAAATCAAGAGTAAGGGTTATGCTATCGAAGTGCGTTTGTATGCGGAGGATGCGAGCAATGATTTTTTGCCCGTTACCGGAATGATCGAGCAGTTGAAATGGCCAGAGATGGAAGGACTGCGAATAGAAACGGCGATTCGGAAGGGTTCTGAGGTTTCTATTTTCTACGATCCCATGATTGCCAAATTGATTGTCTGGGGAGCGGAGCGAAGCGAGGCACATCGGAAAATGAAATATGTATTGCGGCAATTGATTTGTCTGGGAATAAAAAGCAATCAAGATTTTTTATTGGCGGTTTTAAATCATTCGGATTTTCAAAAGGGCATTTACAATACGCAGTTTATTCAAGAGAAAATAAACCTAGAAAAGATTGGAGCAAAAGAGGCCGAGGCGAATCAATGGGCCGCGATAGCGGCTACCATATATTCCTGGCAGCGAAGAGAACAGTCGCGAAGTTTGCTCCGCGCGATGCCTTCCGGCTGGAGAAATAATTTCTATGATTTTCAAAAAGAAATTTATCTGATTGAGGAAGAAGAAGTATTGGTAAAATACGTTTTTGAAAAAGATCATTTTCAGTTTTTGTTTGGAGAACAAAAATACCAAGTTCGGTTATTGTCGACTTCAGAAGAAGCATTGCGCTTGGAAATTGATGGCCTGCAATATACTTTTGCGGTAGCTCAAAAGAAGGATCGATATTTTATTCATCAGGAATCTTTGGGCAATTTCATTTTAGATCAAAAACCTCGTTTCCCCGACCTAGCCATTCAAAAAGTAAAAGGAGGATTTACCGCTCCTATGCCTGCACAGGTAATCAAGGTATTGGTAGCAAAAGGGCAAAAAGTAATGCCAGGAGATGGATTGCTGATTTTGTCTTCTATGAAAATGGAGAATACCATTTGTGCGGAAGAAGAAGGAGAAGTGGAAGCTGTTTTTGTGAGTGAAGGAGCGCGAATTGATGCTGGTTTTTTACTACTTAAAATGGTGGATTAATTTAAAAAGAAATTATGGATTTATACAGTCGAGAACAAGTCGCCAATATCAAAGAACAAACTTTTGCTTTTCTGCAAGTCATCGAAGCAAACCAAGTTTTGACCATTACTTTAGATCGGGCAGAAAAGAAAAATGCCTTGCATCCGCAGATGGTCAACGAGTTGGCTTTTGCCCTACAGTATGCCCATTACGAAAAAGAAGTCTGGGTAGTGTTGATCCAGGCCAAAGGAACTGTTTTCTGTGCAGGCGCAGACCTAAAAGCCATGATGGGCGGATTAGGAGAAAATAATTCTACCATTCCTTCTCCCAATGGAGCCGTCTTGCTGGGCGAATTATTTAATAAAGTTCACAAGCCCACGATTACCAAAGTAACCGGCGATGTTTATGCGGGTGGCTTTTTATTGCTGGCAGGAAGCAATGTGGTGGTGGCGCAAGAAGATATCCAACTGGCTTTGCCAGAAGTAAAAAGAGGTCTATTCCCTTTTCAGGTAATGGCGGCTTTATTAAAAGTAATGCCTGCAAGAAAAGTGATCGACTGGTGCATCCGCGGCTACAAACTTCCGGTACAAGAGGCCGAAAAATTTGGTTTACTGACCCACGTTTGTAAAGCAGAAAACATCGACCAAACGACTCAGGAAATTATCAACCAACTAAAAGAAAATAGCCCAAGCGCCATTCGCCTGGGACTGGAAGCCTATGAGAAATTACAGGCGACAGACGGAGAACATAAATATTTGATGGAAATGCTGATGAAGACCTTTGCGACCAAAGACGGTCAGGAAGGTTTAAAAGCTTTTAGAGAAAAGCGAGCAGCTAAATGGACAGGGGAGTAGGAGTTTGAAAAATTCCTTCTTTAAAAATTCAAAAAAATAAAAATGAAAAAACTTATTCTCTCTGCTGCACTTACAGGTGCTGCTACGAATCGAAGTCATTGTCCATACATTCCCTATACTCCAAAGGAATTGGGAGAGGAAGCGAAGCGCGCAGTGGATGCAGGTGCGAGTATCGTCCACATTCATGCTCGGGAAGACAATGGCATGCCTTGTTGGCGGACAGAAGTTTTTGCAGAGATTAAGGCAGAAGTTCGCCAGCGTTGTCCAAATGTGATGATCAATTTTTCTACTGGAGCCATCGGATTGTCTATCGAAGATCGCATCAAACATTTGCCAGCCACTCAGCCGGATATGGCGGCTTTTAATATGGGCAGTATGAATTATGCCATCTATTCCAAAAAGGCCAAGCAGTTTTATTGGAACGGTGTTTTTCAAAATTCTTATGATGATATGATGCAGGTGGTGAAGACCATGAATGAAAATAATATTTGCCCAGAGATGGAATGTTTTGATACCAGTCATATTAGAAATGCGGAACCTTTGCGCGACATGGGTTTGTTGCCAGACAATGCTTGTTACAGTTTGGTGATGGGAGTGATGGGGGGCATTCCGGCAAGTACAGAAAATCTGGTACATCAAATTCGACAAGTACCGCAGGGTGCTTTTTGGCAAGTGATCGGAGTGAGTCGCAAGCAGTGGCAGTTGGCGGCAGTCGCCTGTACGATGGGCGGCAGCTTTCGGGTTGGGCTCGAAGATAATTTTTATTTGCCCAATGGGGAAATGGCGAAGTCGAATGGGGAGTGTGTAGAGTGGGGAGTGAAGTTGGCGAATATGATGGGACGGGAAATTGCTTCGATTGAAGAAGCGAGAGCACTTTTGCAGGTTCCATTAAAATGACGCTTGATCGAAAAAAAATCTGCGACATCTGCGACATCTGCGGGACACAAAATACCTTCATTTTATCTTTTTTATGTACTCATTATTTTATTCAAATTTTCTAAAAATCGAAATCCATGTTTGCTAAAAAAGTATTTGAAAATAAAGTCATCCTTGTGACCGGAGGTCGAAGTGGAATTGGGTATTGTATTGCGAAACAATTTTTAGAACAAGGTGCAAAGGTGATTATTTGCTCTAGAAAAGAAGAACTATTGGCGAAGGCAGCTGAGGAATTAAATGCTTTTGGTTCCTGCGATTATAAAGCCTGTGATATTCGCAAAACAGAAGAGATTCAAAAGCTGGCGGAGCACATCAAAAACCAATATGGCCGCTTAGATATTCTGATCAATAATGCCGGTGGACAATTTCCCGCACTCGCCGAACACATCAATGATAAAGGCTGGAACGCGGTGATCAACAACAATCTCAATGGCACTTTTTTTATGATTCGCGAAATGGCCAATGCTTTTTTTATTCCCCAAAAAGCAGGAGTGATCGTCAATATCACCGCAGATGTTTTGCGCGGATTTCCGGGGATGATCCATACCGGAGCCGCCCGGGCTGGGGTAGAAAATCTAACCAAGACGCTTACCCAAGAATGGAGCGATTTTAATATCAGAATCAATTGTGTGGCTCCTGGAATCATCGAATCTTCCGGCTTAGATACTTATCCCGCTCCAGTACAAGAAATGTTTGATGAAGGCCGAAAAGCTATTCCTGCTGGTCGCTTTGGAACAGTAGAAGATGTGGCGAATGCCGTTGGTTTTTTAGCAAGTCCAATGGCCAGTTACATTCAGGGAGTAACGCTTTATGTCGATGGTGCACAGCACCTCAATTATGATAAGATGGGTTTGGCAAGGGTGATGAAGTCTATGATGTAATTGGTGATAAAGGACCTGGTGAAAAATAGAGATGGTATTTATTGTTATTTTTTTGAGGAAGTATTTTGTTTGGTTTTTGCTACTTAGGAGTGCTTGTTTTGTTGAGCAATGTATATAGATTTTATTTTATAGAATATTTACTATTCCACACAATAAGCTTGCATTGCCCCCGTTTTAGATACGGATTGGAATTTAACAGAATCTTAACAACAATGAAAAGCTATTTACTCCTATTTGTAGGTTTGCTCTGTTTATTCAGTTGCAAGCAAAATGATGAAATCCTGGGCACTTGTTCCACTCCCCCTGTTCTTATTCCTTCAGCTTTAGATTATATTCCTTTAAAAATAGGGAATTACTGGATTTATGATTGGTTGTCTTCTAATGGGACGGATTCTCTTGAGTTATTCTTTCCTAATGACACTTTAAAAGTAGCTGGACTGGAGATGATTAAGGGCCAAGAATATTTTAGGATGGAAAGAAACTCGGGTGCTATTGAAGATACCTTGGTCTATTGGAGAGACTCTCTAGGCTATTTGGTCAATGAAGTCGGGCGAGTAATTTTTACTGCAGAAGAAAGTAATCGTGTATTTGATCGGCGTGTTTTTGGGAATCCCTTATCTCCATTTTTAACTATTGAATATGCTTTAGACGGTGAAGCTCTAGAAGCCGTAGAAGCTCCTGCTGGTGTATTTTATTGCTTGAAGAAAGAAGGGAAATTTAGTTTTGGGAATCCTAATAATCAGCAAGTAAAGTCTGACTATGATTTTATTGGACCAGAGGTGGGCATAGTCAAAGGCATTCGAAATTTTGCCAATAATCCGAGTTTCTTTCAATTTGAATTGATCGAATATCATTTGGAATAGGCGGGTACTTAAAATACCTTGGACAATCCTACTATCAAACAAATTCTAAAACAAGCTATCCTTCCACCATCTTTCGAAAAGTTAGATTCACTCTCGGGCGAGTGACCTTCTTAGTCTTAGGCATCGCATGTTTCCAATGACGCTGCGTACTTCCTTTCATCACCAACAAACTTCCATGTTCCAAAATAACAGCAATAGATTGTTGGCTCTTTTTGTGCTTTAAAGAAAATTTTCGCTCCGCACCAAAACTCATCGAAGCAATAGGCGAATCTTTTACGATGGCTTTTTCATCATCGCTATGCCAACCCATTCCTTCTGCACCACTGTGGTACAAATTGAGCAAACAGGAATTATAAGAAGTCCCTGTTTTTTCTTCGGCGAGTGCTTTTAGTTTTAATAAAGGAGCCGTCCAAGGCAAGGATTCTTTTGTCGTATTGGAATAAGAATAGGGGATACCGGAATCCGCAAACCAAGCCATCTTCCTTTGCGTGATAATGTGTTTACCAAAAATAAAAACCTCATCCTGCTTCCAGGGAATATTTTCTAACAAGTACACCAAGAAATCCTGCGCCTCCTGCGAAGGCATCACTTTTCCATGATATTGTACCATCCCATCCTGCGGCAGTAAGTTGGACAAAGGGTCGCTATTGAATAAATCCATTTTCTTTTCTTTTATTTTATCCTAGATTCTAATACTATTTTAAGGCTTTAGTTTGAGTTAAGAAAGGAAAAGATAAAAAGTAAAGAGAATCCTGACGAAAGAAGGAATGGGGAGCTAGTCAAAAAACTGTTTGATAGGAGGAAATGTATTTCCGAACTTTGCCGGCAAAGGCAGGCCTGAGAATAAAAAAATCAAAGAGAATTATTCCCCGAAGAGAAATCCTAAATTTAAACATGGAAATAATTTTAAACTGACAAACGAAGTTCAGCGCAGCTAAAGTAGGATTAAATACGGGGCTAAATATAGGCCTCCCGTCCGACTCCACTCTACCAAAATATTAATATTATTATTTTTACAAATTCACCTTCGAAGCCTCCCACCCAATCATCGCCGCCTTCCGCGGCTTCCCCCACATATAGCCACCCAGTCCACCACTAGATTGAATAACCCGATGACAAGGAATCAAAAAAGCAACCGGATTACTTCCAATCGCAGTACCCACTGCTCTAGATGCTTTGGGCTTTTCAATGGCCGCTGCAATTTTTCCATAAGTCGCCAATTGTCCCATCGGAATCTTTAAAAGTGCCTCCCAGACTTTTAATTGGAAATCACTTCCTTTTAAATGCAGTTTGATTTGATTTAATTTGCTCCAATCGTGATGGAAAATATAAAGCGCATTCTGCTGAATTTTATCCAGCAGCAGCGAAAAATGGGCATTGGGAAAACGGCGATGCAATGCTAGCAAAGCACGCTCCCGATTTTGTACAAAAGAGAGATAACAAATACCTTTGCTAGTAGAAGCGACAATCACATTCCCAAAAGGACTTTCTGCAAAACTATAATTGATCTGCATTCGGTCTCCTCCAGTTTTAAAAGCGCCAGGAGTCATGCCTTCGATGTTGACAAATAAATCATGCAAGCGACTGGTACTAGAAAATCCTGTTTCTTCCGCCGCGTCAAAAAGGCTGACTTGTTGGTCCTTCAATAATTTCTTGGCATATTCAATACTGATGTACTGTAGAAATTTTTTAGGACTCACCCCCGCCCAATCAGAAAACAAGCGCTGAAAGTGAAAGGGACTAAGGTGTACCTTTTGGGCGACTTCCTCTAAGCGAGGTTGTTGCTTGAAATTTTCCTGGATATAAGTAATCGCTTCCGCAATTCTTTGATAATTGAGATCTTCTTGTTCTTTCATACTAAGCTTGGTTTAAACAACTTCAATAGATAGCACAAAAGTACAAGACCTTTGAAAGCATTAAAACCCGAATCTTGCGGAAGTACAACTTAGCCCATTGCTCCAATCACTCGATCCAATAATTTTTTAGTCGCCTTGATGCCTTCGGTTTCTGATAGTCTATTGCCCTCATATTCTACACCGACATATCCGCGGTAGGCGCTATCTTTGACCATTTGCATCATGCGTTCGAAATCGATGGTCGTTTCATTGCCTTGCGCATCGAAGTCATAAGATTTGGCACTGACCGCTTTGGCAAAGGGCAAAAGTTCTTTTACGCCTTTGTATTTGTCGTATTCTTCGACACAGTTATTGTCTTTCTTTTTGATACAGAAATTGCCGAAATCAGGAAGGGTTCCGCAGTTAGGCATTCTCGTTCTGCCAATGACATCGGTTAGCCATTGGGCATTAGAAGAATTGCCACCGTGATTTTCTACAATAACATTGACATCAAAATCTTTGGCAAATTCCGAGAGCGTCACCAAACCGTCTAAGCCCGCATGGCCCATATCTTCAGCACTGCCTTCTCCTTCGAGGTTGACTCTGATCGAATGGCAGCCCAGGGTATGTGCCATCTCTACCCATTGGTAATGTTGCTGAATGGCTTCTTGTCTAAGATTATTATCCGGATGAGCCAATGGCCCCATTCCATCCACCATGATCAATAAACTTTTGACCCCATTGTCATCTGCTCTTTTTTTCATTTCTCTGATAAAGGGCTTGTCTCGGCCTCTTTTCGTAAAAAACTGGCTGACGTATTCTACGGCATTTATCCCAAAATCATTTTTGGCTTTCGCTGCAAAACCAATAGTATCCAGTTCGCCTGATCGAATCATACGGTGCAAGGACCATTGAGCCAAGGAAACTTGGAAAAGGGCTGAGGAGGCTTTTTCTACGGGAGGGGGAGTGGTTTTATTTTGCTCCGCTTCCTTAGAGGAAGCATTAGGGCTACAAGCTTGAAGTCCTAACAGGCCTAATCCGAGAGTGGTCAGTGCTCCTTGTTTTAAAAATTGACGTCTATCGTTTTGCATAATGATTGTTTTAGGTGATAATGCTGTCTGTTATTTTAATACGATGAATTTGGTAGGGATGGTAAAGTTGGTGAAATCTTTAGAAGACTCAAAAGAAGTGAAGCAAAAATCTTTTAACAATTATGGAGAAAGAATTGGGGTGACTTTGTTTCATGGATTTCGTCTCAATCAATGTACACAAACATAGAGAAAACACAGTCTCGTCCATTTGGTGAAGCGGGAATAAAATGTACATGATGTTTATTTTACATACGTTTTATCTCTTTAGTCACCTTACTTTAGCCAGAACTTTAAAAAAGTGAAAAAATAGTTGGATAATAAAAAAAATATTATCAAATTAGCTATTCGCAATAAAAGCCCACGGACAAAAGAGAGACTTTTTAATAACACAAAACTAGAGATCATGCTCATCCTTTACATCGCAACAGGGGCATTTATTCTTGGGGGAGGTCTAATGATAGCTGCTAACTTGCTGTCTCAAAAAGGTAGAAGAAATTTTTAACCGGAATTTTTATACCGTTTAGATTTTATATCTATTCATTTTCACTCCAGACTTGATTTTTGTAAACCAGTTTCGGATTTTTTAAACACTTCATGGCTTGGGTCAACCCGTCAAGCGTCATGGGAAACATTCTCATGCCCGTAAATTTACGGATAATACTTGTTGACTCATAGAATTCCCAACTGTACTCCGGATTGGGGTTAATCCATATGAGGTTTGGAAAATGATTCGACAACTTGTTTAACCAAGAAATGCCAGATTCGTCATTGTAGTGCTCGACACTACCACCTCTGTAATAGATTTCATAAGGCGACATAGCCGCGTCCCCTACAAAGACCACTTTGTAGTCTCGGTTATACTTATGCAACAACTCAAGAGTTGGGATACTTTCCTGATATCTACGGTGATTGTTACGCCATAGTGATTCGTACACGCAATTATGGAAGTAGAAAAATTCGAGCTGCTTAAATTCATGCTTCGCCGCAGAGAATAACTCAGAACACATTTTGACATGGTCATCCATTGATCCACCAACATCCATGAGTAGCAATACTTTTACTCTGTTTTGTTTGGAAGGCACCATGCTGATGTCCAACATTCCTGCATTTTCAGAAGTTTTTTTGATGGTATCATCGAGATCCAGCTCCGTTGGAGCGCCTTCGCGGGTAAAATGGCGAAGTCGTTTCAAGGCGATCTTGATATTCCGGGTATTCAATTCTACCTTATCATCGAGGTCTTTGAATTGGCGACGATCCCAAACTTTGATGGCCGTCCGATTCCCCGCACTCTCGCCACCCATCCGAAATCCTTCAGGATGATAGCCACTATTTCCAAAAGGCGAAGTCCCGCCACTGCCAATCCATTTATTGCCACCCGCATGTTTTTCCCGCTGTTCCTCCATCAATTCTTTGAATCGTTCGATCAAAGCATCCAACCCACCCAGTTTTTCCAAAGCTGCCTTTTCCTCCTCACTCAGGCTCTTCATCATTTGCTGCCGCAACCAATCCTCTGGTACTTGCTGCAAGAAAAAATCATCCGGAATCGCTTCCATCCCCTGAAAGTATTGCCCAAAGATTCGATCAAAACGATCGAGGTGCCCTTCTTGTTTGACAAAAATGGTTTTGCAAAGCGCATAAAAGTCATCGATCTGATATGCGACGATGCCTTTTTTGAGCGCTTCCATGAGATTGAGGTACTCGTGGAGACTGACTGGGAGGCCGTGTTGGCGGAGGCTGTAGAAGAAGTTTAGAAACATGTTGGTAAGTTAATACTACTTTGTCAATTTATTAATGATGTTGTTTTAAAATAGCTAGATGAATTGCCTTCCGGTCGACAAAGGCAGGTTTGCAGGCATAGAAATCCAAGGTTTGACTTCTTGAATTTTAAAGAGAATATTAAAAGTTCAAATAGAAAGTCTCTTTACTAATTAAGAAAAAATGGTTAAATTCAAATAACCAACTTAGGTGAAATATTTAATTAAAAGATTGGTAATGAGTAATTTAGAATTAAAAGGCGAGATTTTGGAAATGATTGCAGCCATTGATGATAGAGAATCACTTACATCCTTGAAGAAAATTATTGGTGAATTCATTGGTAATCATTTAAAAGATTCTGATTATTGGGAGGAATTAAATGAACAGGAAAAAACTGAATTGGAAAAGGCTATAACTGAAAGCGAAGATGAGAATAATCATGTCGACCACGATGAGGTAATGAAAAAATATAAGAGATGGCTCGGCAAATAATTTAGAATAAAAGAGCTATAAAAACTTTGAAGAGATAATTATTTATCTGGAAGAGAATGTATCCGAAAAGTCCGCAATTAAGTTTGTCTTAAAGATTGATGAATTAATTGAAAAACTCAACAAGTATCCTGAAATAGGAAGAAGAACAAAAGTAAGAAAACAGTAAGGCAGTACCGGATTGATAAATACAAGAAATTGTACTATCGAAAATATGGGAAAAAATTACTGATCCTTTTTATTTTTGATGAAAGAATGAATCCTAATTCAAATCCCTATTAAGTAATTTTTTTGAGTTCGTATCCTACCTGAGTTATTTTAATAGATGGAACCGCGGGACACAGAATGCATAGGAGTCGAATCTCTCTTTGCGCCAAATCAGCTCATATGCAGGGCTTGCCTACCTTGATATAAAGAAGGAAAATACCCAAACCATTTCTAAATAATAATTTAGCACAATTATTAAAAACAATAAAAGCCCAATAAGCCCCTAAAACTTCAACGAATAAGAAACCGAAGGAAGCACCGGCAAAAAAGAAATCGACTTCAATTCCTCCACCCCCAAATCAGGATTGTAATTAAGCCGCTGAAAAGCTTCATTGCTTTGATTATAAGCATTGTAAACGCCTATTTTAAACCGATGGTGAAAACGAGGGCTAGAAAGCTGATACCGCAGACTCAAATCTAAACGATGATAAGGAATACTCCGCGCGGTATTTTTAGCACCTTCAGGATTGATGATGGGACGCGCATAAAGTCCAAAGCCCAAATTCTCTTCAATGGCCAATTGGGGATTGGAACTACCAAATTGGAAAGAGGTAGAAAACTCCAGGCGGTCATTAAATTTATGGAATAAGAACAAGCTGACTTGGTGGCGACGATCATAGAGAAAAGGAAATGCATTGCCCAAATTCAAATCCGCGAAATAGCGCGTACTGCGCGCCATGCTATAAGATAAATGCCCACCCGTTTTTCCAAAATCCTTTTTGATTAAAAGTTCTAAACCATAAGCCAACCCCGTACCGAAGGAAAGGTACTCCTCAATCAGCTCACTATTTAAAACAGGATCAATAAATAAAGTATCTTCCAGGCCAGGCAAATGGTTCATTTGTTTGACATAAGATTCTAATTGGATGTCTAGTTTTTGGCGACTGGTATATTGTAGGCTCAAGCCGGTTTGCCAAGATACCTGAGGTTTTAGAGTCGCCGAAGAAGCCAGCCATAAATCTTCGGGTTGGCTGATTCCGGAGTTGGAAATCTGGTGAAGGTATTGCACCATTTTACTAAAGCCAGTGTGGAGCGACCATTGTTCATTGAATTGATAGCGGATGCCTAGTCTTGGTTCGAGGTGAAAATAATTGGCGTCTTCTCTGATAAAACCACTGAAGCGTAATCCCGCATTGATCTGCCATTGGGTATTGACTTGGAATTCATTTTCGGCATAGGCATTCATCTCAATAGATTGATTGCTATTGGCTTCATAGAAATCATCGAGCAGATCAATGTCAATAGAATCGGAACCGGGTAAAACATCTTCGCCTTGTCCTTGTACAAAGAAACTTCCTGGCGCCAAAGAATGCTGGGTCAGCCCCAGACCAAATCGCCAATATTGATTGGGAGAAGGAATATAATTCAAATCAATTTGAGCCGCCAGATCATTAATGGCAGAATGAAGGTCATAATACAAATAGTTTTCGGCCAAAATAAAATCGCGATCAATTCCTTCCAGATCTTCTTCGAGGAAAGTATTTTTGTATTGATAATCACTATAAGTCAAAGTCGTATTGGCAAAAAGCTTATCGCCAAATTGATGATTCCATCGCAAGGAACCAATGAAATTTCCCCAAGTAAGTTTATTCTCTATCCCAGAATAAGAATAAAAATCCTCCTCTTCTTCCTCTTCACCATCTTCTACATAAAAGGTGTCTCCACCTTTATAAAGACTCAAGAAAATTCGATTCTTTGGATTAAAAGAATAATTGGTTTTGATGTTGTAGTCGTGGAAGCCATAGGTCAAATCTCCATTGGCAAAAGGAAAAAAGGCGGCTCTGGTGATTTCATCAAAAAGAAAATTGGAGTGAGAATGTCTGGCCGTTATAAGGATGGCCCCTTTCTTTTTTAAAATAGGTCCTTCCAGGCTTAGCTTGCTACTCACGAGGCCAGAATGTAATTCTCCTGCCCATTTTTTTTCATTGCCTTCTCTGGTTCGTACATCGAAAACGGAAGATAACCTTCCTCCATAGCGCGCAGGAAAATTCCCTTTAATCAATTTCGCATCGCGAATCACCGAAGTATTGAATACCGAAAAAACGCCAAGTAAATGAGTGGGATTATAAATCGTAACGCCATCCAGGAGTATCGTGTTTTGATCGGCATTGCCACCACGGATGTGTAAGCCGCCGAGTCCATCTGCTCCCGTTTGTACCCCCGGAAGCAATTGGGCAACGCGCAGTAAGTCGGGTTCTCCTCCCAAATCGGGTACCCGTTCCAACTGATTGATCGCTACCTCACTCGCGCTGGCGCTGGTACTAAATATCTGTTGTCCATTTTTTTTATGAGGAGATACAATGACTTCCTCCAGCGTGATGGATTGTTCGAGCTCGATCACTAAGGCTTGGCTCTTATCGAGATTTACCTGAAGGTGTTTCTCTTCTGATCCCAGATAACTACAGACCAATTTTATTGGCCCTTCTGGTAGGGTCAAACTAAAAAATCCATATTCATTGGAGATCGTTCCGGCCTGATGATCGGGACTAAAGATGGTTGCGGCAATGAGCTTTTCACCATCTTGGACGGATTGTATAAAACCGCTAAGGGTATGTTTTCGTTTTTTGATTTTTTTGCGGAGGAAGATTTGATCTCCGATCACTTGGTATTCTACAGAACTAGTCGCCAACATCTTTTGGAGAATTTCTTTTAAACTGCTTTGGCGAAATTGAAATTGAACGAGTTCTTTGGAAGAGAAAAATCTATTGCTAAATGAAATGGAAATGCCAGAGATTTCTGATAATTGAGAAAGTGCTTCGGAGAGGGTGACTTTGGAGACAGAAAAGTCAAGTCTGGTATCCAGCGGAGACTGGGCCAGACTGATTTGTAGGAAACATCCAAAAAGAAAAAATAGGATTTGTTTTTTTGTTAGCAATTTTGAACTTTGATGTAAAGAATGAAGGTAAACGGTTTGCAGTATCCGGTGTGCGCTTTTCGAAAACCGGATACCCCAAAGCCTACACCGCCCTAAAAATTACAATTTCCTCCAGCCAATGAATAATTATTCTCTTCCGATTTTTCAACAGACATCCCAAATACGCCACTGATTGTTTGTAAAACGGCTTCGATACTCTGTTTGTTAAAAGTCCCAGAGAATGGACACTCAGCTAGCGCCGGATTTTCTAATTGTATTTGCACTTTAAAGAGATCATTGAGATCTTCTAAAACCTCCGTCAAGGTTTCTCCTTTGTAAACGAGCCTTTGTGTATGCCAAGCTTGATTGTTGAGACTTTGATTTTGCTTTTTGACCAAGAGGTTTTTTCCTTTTTGGTAAAGCCCTTGTTCCTTAGCGGTCAAAATCAATTGATCCCTTTTCCCTTTTCCTTGCAATTGGACTTTTCCTTCCTGGACCGCCACCGTCACGAAATCACTCTGATCATAATCTTCCACCGAGAAGACCGTTCCCAATACTCGAACTTCACTATTCGGACTACTGACAATAAAAGTTTTACCTGGATCTTTCGCTACCTCAAAAAAAGCTTCCCCTTTCAATTCCACCCGTCTTTCCCCCGCCTTAAAAGCAGTAGGGTAGTGCAAGGAGGAATTTTCGTTGAGGCTGATGCGAGTTCCATCGGCGAGTTGCAGATCAATGGTTTGGCCAGCGGTGGTGGAGGCAATTTTTATCTCTGGCTGACCTTGGAAGAATTGTCGAAAGACAAAACCTCCGACGACCAAAAACAATAATCCAGCGGCCATGGCCCACCAATTGTTTCGCTTAGGGAGTGTTCGCTCTGTGGCTACTTGGGGCTTGGGTTTCGCATCAGCGGATACCTTTTTTTGCAATTGAGCAAAATCAGCTTCGAGGTCTAGGTCTACTTCGGTATTGAAGTTGGCACTCCATTTCCAAGTTTGTCGAATGTGATCGGCAATCACCTGGTGATCGGTCGATTCCTGTAGCCAGGCGTTTAATTCCTGTTGTTCCTTCGGTGAAATATCTCCCGAAAGGTTTTTGTGAATGAGGCTAGTGTAGAGGTCTTCTTTCATTGGTATAGATACTGGTTCTATTCCTAGACAATCGAGTTTGAGTATTCCCCTATGTGCAGGGGAGCTTATTTATTTTGGGTCAGGATTTTAGATAGAAATCCTTGTTGTCGTTTGTTTTATAATTTTTCAAAAAAGCTCCATAAAAATCCAAGCCAAATCATCCCCCGTTCCAAATAGGGGCCGACCACTGCTTTCAACGTTTTTAAAGCCTTCGTCATTTGATTTTCCACGGTCTTGGTAGAAATATTTAGTTGAGCAGCAATCTCCTTATGCGACATCCCTTCCAGGCGACACAAAGTAAAGACCATTCTACATTTTTCTGGTAAGGAAGCAATAGCGCTATTGATTAGATTTTGCAATTCCGATTGTTCGAGTACTTGTAAACCAGAGCTATCATCGAGGGGATGTATTTCCGCATTATTTTCTGGTTCTGTAAATTTCAATCGACGAGCTTTGATGTAATTGAGCGTCTTATTGACTACCGCTCGGCGGAGATAAGGTTTGAGTGCGATTTTGATTTCCATTTGCTCCCTGCGTTTCCATAAATCTGCCAATACATCTTGCGCCAAATCTCGCGCAGTTTCCGAATCCCCTAAAATATTATTACAAGTCACCACCAGGTATTTATAATAAGAATCAAACAAAGCTCTGAAAGCCTGCTGATCGCCTGCTTTGAGCTGTTGAAGTAATACTTGATCTTCTTTTGTGGTGGTTGCCATTAGAATAAAGTCTGCAATCGAAAAAGGAATTTAAATAACACTTTCTAAAAGAACAAATATAATTGTTTTTCTCACTAATCAAGGAGCTGGAGATAAAATCAGTTTCTTTGAAAGAATAAGAACCTTCTATGCTGTGGTGTTATTATTTTTGGGGAAGGGTATTTTTGGCCTAAACTCTATTATCTTTACGCAAAATACGAATTGATATGCGTCCATTACTTTGCCTTATTCTCTTTTTAGTTACGTCCATTTTTCCTCCTCTAAATGCCCAAGTCACCGAACGGCCTAAGATCGGCTTTGTGTTTAGTGGCGGCGGCGCCAAAGGCTTGGCTCACATCGGAGTCCTCAAGGTTTTGCTCGAAGCAGGGATTCACCCTGATTATATCACAGGGACGAGTATGGGGAGTATTGTAGGTGGCCTATATGCCATCGGTTACACGATTGAGGAATTGGAAGAACTGGCGAAAAGTTTGGAATGGGATGATTATCTGACGGATAAGCTAGAACGAAAATACCATCCCATTGAAGAGCGAGGAGTAGGGGATTACTATCAATTGACTTTGCCTTTGGAAAACAATAAAATAGAGTTGCCCAAAGGTTTGATTCGTGGTCAAAAAATAAATTTACTGTTATCGAGAATAACGGCAAGGTCGCATGGGGTAGAAAATTTTGATGATTTCCCGATTCCCTTTCGTGCGATTGCTACGGATTTTGAAACCGGTGATGCAGCAGTAATTTCTAAAGGAAGTTTGGCCGATGCGATTCGGGCAAGTATGTCGATCCCTTCTGCTTTCGAACCTTTTGAGGTAGATGGGCGATTGTTGATCGATGGGATGTCGGCTCGTAATTTGCCCGTGGAAGATGTACGGAAAATGGGGGCAGATATTGTCATTGCCATTGATGTAGGAGGACCTTTGTATTCGCGAGAAGATATTTCTTCGCTGATTGTGGTGATGGATCAAACGAGTAGTTATCGGATTGTAGAATCGGTTCGTAGACAATCTAGTTTTGCCAATATTATTATAAAACCTAACCTCGAAGGGTTGAGTGTTTTGGATTTTGATAAAGCGGATACTTTGATCCAAAGAGGAATGGAAGTTGGTTTGGATAGTCTGGCCGCAGTCTTAGAAGTTTTAGAAGGAGAGCGAGGAGGAAAGACCAGAGATTTTCTAGAACAAGTAGATGTGATTGAATTGGGTGGCATTCAAATGAATGGGGTAGGGGTGAAAGAATCCGAAGTGGTTCGAAAAATTCTTCAGTTTGTAATCGGTCATGATTATACCATAGAAGAAATTGAAAGTCGATTTCAAAGATTGCTGGGGACTCGTTTTGTAAAAGATGCCCGCTATCGTCTTATCCCAGATGGCTTGAGTCATACGCTGGTCATTGAGGCTACTCCACAGAGTGGTGATTTTATAAAAGTGGGAATGAATTATGATGGCAATTTAAAAGCTGGTTTTTTATTAAACGGAACTTTTAGAAATACACTGATTAATGGTTCTAAGCTTTCCCTGGATTTAAAGATTTCTGAATTTCCTGCTTTCAAGGCCAGGTATATGGTGTATACGGCTACCAAGCCAAATATCGGAATCCGCTTAGATGGTCGGGTAAATTATTATCCAGGTTTTTTCTATGAAAAAAATCTAGTTTCAACGGAGTTTGATTTGCATCATTACGAAACCAAGTTGGAAGTTTTTTCTGCTCCCAATAATCGTTGGTTGATTACTGCGGGTGCAGGTTTGGAACGGTATTCTCAAACCAAATTATTTTTCGATCCAGAAGGAGAAGACTTGCGTTTGGTGCAAGGTAATTTTTATGCCTCTATTTTATACGATACTTATGATCGACTTCAATATCCTCATCGTGGCAATTATTTTAGTCTGACTGGCAAGCTATCTTTTAACGCCCAACTCAAACGCATCATCAACAAACAAGAAACCATTCTTCCAACGAATAATGCCTTACTCCGTTTTCGTTTCAATCAATTGATTCCAATTACCAAAAAAATAGCCATTCATTGGTTTAACGATGCAGGAATCATCGACGCCAAAGAAAACAATTTGATCAATCTTTTCTTTCTGGGACGGGAAGTACCGGATGAAGTGAATCACATCAATTTTTATGGACTGGATTATATGGAAAATCCCGCGACCTTATATGGTATCATGGGCTTGAAATTGCGTTTCGAGCCGATGCATGATTATTTTGCAGCAATCAATTTCAATGCAGGATACTATGAAGTGGATGCTTTCTCCGTAGCCAATGAAGCAGAGAATATTGAAGTCGGAGAGACTTCGGGGCAATTGTATGGCGGAGGAATTGAAGTTGGAACTTATACACGGCTAGGCCCCGCTTCGCTCAGCGGAGAATATAATTTTCAGTCTCGCTTCTTTAATTATGCCCTGCATTTGGGCTACTTTTTCTAAATCGGGCTTTGTCTTTTTTGGTGCAGACGATCTAAAAAAATCGGAAGCTGTTTGATCAACAGCTCCCGACTCAAAATGAAAAGCTTATTAATTATTCCTCGGTGGTCGTTGACCTCGCTGTGGTTTAGGCGCTTTTTCCAATTCTTCTTTGGAAATAAAACCATCAGCGTTGGTATCAATTTTCGAAAAGTCATTTAATAGAGGTCCTTTGACTTCTGCCTTTGATAATTTTCCATCCTTATTTGTATCCATCTCAAAGACTTTTTCCATACTAGGAGGGCCTTGCTGATTTCTTTGTCGGTCTGGTCGTTCAGCTCGAGTAGTGGTAGCTGACTCCTCAGAAGTAGGAGTAGTTTTTTTTTGAGAGCTACATGCCGTAGTCAGTGCCATAAGGGCAAAAGCCATTAGGATTTGTTTCATTGTTTATTCTTTTGATGAAGTTGCTTGAAAAGTCGTGATGAATTTATTGACGGCTTTTTTTAACAACTTCGATTACTTAATAGGATATTTCTGTCTTTTAAAAACAACGTTTCTCTTTAGAGGCAATTATTTTATAAAACCTTCGGCGAAAAGGGATTTTTTTTAAAATTTATTTGAGTTGCTTAAAATCGACTGAGTCGACTAATTTTTAGAATGCTATCAAAAAGTGAAAATCCGAATTTTGAAAACTCAAAATTCGGATTTTTATCTGTTGATAAAGAGGTGGAAAAGTAGGAGAACGGGATCAATAAATACCAGGAAGCAATTTTTTGGTCTTCTTCTTATATTGCTGAAAAGCTTCTAAATGACCATATCTTTTCTTATTCGATACTTCAAGAAAAGGAATGCCACTCAAGCCAATGAGTAATCCCATGATCCAAATCGGACTGATGATCGTAGCCCATTCAAATCCCTGCAAGACGGGAATGCAAGCGATAAAAATACCGATCCACACCATGATCTCCCCGGTGTAATTGGGAAAGCGTACGATACTAAAAAGACCTTTCTGCATAAATTTTCCTTCGTTGTCTGGGTTTAACCTAAATTTGAATTTCTGCGCATCGGCGATTGTTTCTATCAAAAAGCCAAGGAGAAAAACCAAAGCGCCAATGGGTACACTAATAGATTGTAGCGCTAACTCCGCTTGCTCGATATCAGAGCCCAAGGCGACAATATAAGGCAAGGCGATGACCCAAATACTCACTCCCTGTATGATCCAAAAACGACCAAAACGCCACCAGACATGTCTGAATTCATCAAAGCGATGATCCTTTCCTTTTATCAAAACCCTTCTCAAAAGATAAGTCCCTAATCGGATCGCCCAAAGGATCGGCATCGCAGCAATTAAAAGTCGATAAGGGGGATTGAAGTCTGCGTATAAATAGAGCATGGCTCCCGCAAGGAGCGCAAAGGTAGCGGCATAAGTGACATCGGTAAGCTTATCCGTTTGGTATTGGAAGGCAATAAGGAAAACAAGGAGGTTAAATATTACAGCTACTAATAGACTGACAATAATGGGGTTGGATAGCATTGAATTGGAATTTTAGGATACTTCAAAAAATTTGGGCAGCAGCTTTTAATCTAAAATCCACCCAAAGCTAATCTCAGTTTTAGAATAGTTCTTTATTAGGGTAACCCGATCGACAAAATTTTGTTTATCAGGAACCTACTTGGAAATGGGGAGTGAAACCGACCCTAGGCGGTGGAGGAGCTGCGAACTAAATCATCTTAGGGCTAGTACCTCAATACTATTTCCCTTCCTACCATCCTGCTCCGCCGATTAAAAATATCCGTTCATCGACTTTTATGGAATTTCCTCTAGTTAAAACTTAGCTTACCTAAGTATTAAACAATGAAGTTATTTTAAGAACTTCAATACCCTGTATAACTTTAAAACCATTTGAATTTACTACAATGAAAGAACACAACTTATTAGAAGACGATGATCCCCTCTCCATTAGCCAAGATGAAAAAATCATGGGCACCCTTGCTCACCTTGGTGCTTTTATCGGCGCCTTGATGCCAGGAATGGGTAATGTTTTGGTCCCTTTCTTAATCTGGGTCTTTAAAAAAGACGAATCTGCGTATATCGAAGAGCAAGCCAAAGAGGCGCTGAATTTTCAGATTACCATGTCGATTTTGATGATCGGTGCGGCCATTGCTATGATTATGCTGGTAGGATTTATCATTCTTCCGATATTGATTGTTCTTGATATCGCTTTGAGTATCACGGCGGCGGTTAAAGCCAACCGTGGTGAAATG
>CALLVY010000333.1 GCA_938015925.1 uncultured Saprospiraceae bacterium | reverse complement strand
CCTTAAAAAAGACCGAAGTTATTCGCATTGAACTCCAACATATTTATCGCCAATCTGATGCTATTTTTATTGAGTTGCTCAACAAAATCAGAGGCAACCGTATGGACGAAGAAGTCCTTAAAACCTTGAACAGTCGTTACCTACCGGACTTCCGTCCAGGCAAAGACGACGATTACATTACCCTTACCTCTCACAATCGCACCGCTCAAGAAATCAATGCAGAAAAACTGAAGGAAATTGCGGGACCATCTTTTAAATACAAAGCAACCCTTAGTGGAGATTTTCCTCCCCATACTTATCCGACGGCAGAAGTCCTCGAATTCAAACTTGGGGCTCAGGTGATGTTTGTCAAAAACGATCTCTCCGGAGCAGCGGCTTTTTATAATGGAAAAATCGGACGCATCACTAAAATCTTAGGCGAAAAAGTATGGGTCCAATGTCCAGGTGATTCCGATCCCATTGAAGTGCTTGCCACCGATTGGCACAATAGAAAATTTACCCTCAACGAAGAGACCAAGGAAGTCCAGGAAGAACTCATTGGCACCTTTCATCAATTGCCTTTAAAATTGGCCTGGGCCATCACGATACACAAAAGCCAGGGGCTCACTTTTGAGCGCGTCATCATCGATGCACAAGCGGCTTTTGCGCATGGACAAGTCTATGTGGCGCTGAGTCGTTGTAAAAGTTTTGAAGGCATTGTCTTGCGAACAGAAATTAAAACGTCGAGTGTCAAAACAGATACCGTTGTTCGCAATTATAGCCAACAGACCAAAGACAACAATCCCGGCGAAGCACAATTGGCTCAAGCAAAACGAGGCTTCCAACAGGAAATATTGCGCGACTTATTTAGCTTTAAAGTTTTGAGAACGCGCATTGATCAATTGCGGCGAATCGTATTAGAAAATGATCAGGCCATGCAGGGAAATATTTATGAAACCTCTGCAGTGCTCAAATCAAAAGCCAGAGATCAGGTCATTTCTTTTGCCGAAAAATTTGCGCCCCAACTAGAAGGCTATTTACAACAAGAACAATTACCAGAAGCAAACGAAGCCTTGCTAGAACGCTTAAGCAAAGCGAGTAGCTATTTTCTAAAACAACTCAAAGAAGAAATAATCCCTGCGGTAGAGAATATCGAAATCCTCAGCGACAATAAAGCCATCGCAAAGAAAGCTTTGCAAAGCATCGAAGATTTACGAAAAGAACTGGCCATCAAACAAGCCGCTTTTACCGCGGTCGAAAAACAGTTTATACCTCACGACTACATCAAGGCTAAGGTAAATGCGGAATTGGATTTTGAAAAAACACCGGTCAAAAAATCCAGTCCAAGAAAAAGCCCCAAAGATGCCAGTCATCCACTTTTGTACGAACTACTCAATCAATGGCGAGCCGATACTTCCAGCGAACAAGAAGTCGAACGTTACTCCGTAATGGCCACCCGATCCTTGTTGGAAATCGTGGAAGTATTGCCTACTAGTATGGCGAGTTTAAAAAGAGTCAAAGGCATTGGAAAAGTTCGCGCGGAGAAATACGGTCCAGCCATTTTAGAAATTGTCAATCAATATTGTCAAGAGCATGAACTCCCTACCGATCAATTACAATTCTCCACTGGCAAGCCTCCCAAACCACCTAAGCCAGATACCAAAATGCTCACTTTCGAATTGTACAAAACAGGCAAGTCGATTGAGGATGTAGCCAAAGCGCGGGGTTTGGCGAGTTCTACTATTGCCAGTCATTTATCGCACTTTGTGGGTACTGGAGAGTTGGATGTTTTTTCTTTTGTGGATAAAACTAAGGTCGCTACGATTGAGGCTTATTTTGCGAAAGCGGATAATACTTCTTTTACGGAAGCTAAGTTAGCATTGGGAGACGAGATTAGCTATGGAGATATTCGGATGGTTCTGTCTTATGTGAAATCTAAGGAAGAACCAAGTGATGCGGAATCGGATAAAACAGAAGAAGAGAAGGAAGGAAAAGAGTAAGAACATCTTTAAAGTTTTTGCCACTAGCCCATACCAAAGCCCAAATACTCGTGCACCTTAAACATCTTCCCAATAGCCATGATGATAATAAACACCAATAGCCGATAAGTCCAGACATCAGCCTTAGCATATTTGGAAGCAAAGTTCGCAGCCACACTTGCCCCAATCACCTGCCCCACTGCCAGGATCAATCCAAATTGCCAATGGATCAAACCCTTCCAGGCGAAGATCATAATCACAAAAAGCGTATAAGCTGCTACCACGGTCGTTTTTACCGCATTCGAATCAATCAAACTAAAACGAGCCCCCAAAACCATCGCGGCCAAAAAGAAAATTCCCATTCCCATTTGGATAAAACCTCCGTAAAAACCAATCGCTAAGAAAAGGGGAACGGTCAACCAATGGGAGGGCTTTTTGGTCAAATCGGTCGCTTGCAACCATCGTTTGGGTTTTACTAAAATTACCACAAGCATGATGACGATCATAAATCGAAAGACGCTTTGGAATTGCTCATTGCTCACCCACACCGCCAATAGCACTCCTGCGATAGCGCCCACACAAGTACAGACAAAATAAACCCAACTTCTCGAAAGGTCAATCTTATCATTTTTATAAAAAACAAAGGAACCTACTGCACTCCCTGCGAAGACACCAAGGCGATTACTACCATTGGCAATATTGGGAGGTAGATGAAGTACTTCGGTAAGAATGAGCAGCGTAATGGCGGAGCCATTGCCCGCCAGGGTATTGATAAATCCGGCTACGGTTCCACCTAGAATTGCGATGACTACTTCGAAGGTTCCCATAAATTATTCTTCCTCTTTGATTTCTTGACAAAGTTCGACCAATACGCCATTCGCACTTTTGGGGTGTAAAAAACAGACGAGTTTGTTGTCTGCTCCGCGTTTGGGTTTTTTATTGAGTAATCGAAATCCTTCCTTTTCCAAACGCTCCATTTCCGCTTCGATGTCATCCACTTCGAAAGCGATGTGGTGCATCCCTTCTCCTCGCTTTTCGATAAACTTGGCAATCGGACTAGCGGGATCGGTGGCTTCCAGTAATTCTATTTTAGAATCTCCAATCTGGAAAAAAGAAGTATTGACATTTTCGGAAGCCACTTCTTCTATCTTATAATGACTTTTTCCAAAGAGGGTTTTGAAAAGGTCATTGCTATTTTCAAGATTTTTGACAGCAATTCCGATGTGTTCGATTTTGAGCATAAGGCTTCTATTTGATGAGGCGGTAAAAATAAGAAAAAAGAAAGAGGTCGGAGCGTCTTTTCATTAATCCATTATAAGACAGAAGCTCAAGCTGACATCATCAACTTGAGCTTCTCTAAATTTCCTTTCATTCTTTTGCTGCTAAAATTTATACTTCCGACAAAACTCATAGAAGAAATCTTCCAATCGTCTTTGCCCTTCTGCCGTTTCCATAATAGAAGTAAAGAAAGAAGGAAGCGTATAGATTTTGAGGTCGCTGAGTGAATTTTTAAACATTTTCAAACCTTGTTCTTTCATGGCTTCCTCAGCTAATTCATTATTTTTTCGTTGATTCCGGCGATTGATAAAACCATAATAATGGAGTTCTTCTCCGATTTCCTGTTTGAATTCTGCTGCTTCTTCCACAATTCTCAGAAAGTCAACAGAAGACAATACATCCACTTCATTTCCGACCACCGGCATTAAGATAGAATCACAATTATAGAGCAACATCACCGTTGCATTGTCTTTTTTACTATCCGTCATCCGAGGAATATCGATAAAGATCACATCATAATCTCCTCCAAAACGCTTAATAAAACTCTGAACTTTCCGTGCGGTGATCTCCTCTACCTCGATAGCTGGCTGATAATCGGCCCCCATCATTTCCACCTCATTATTATACATCTCCGTGATACTTCCCTGGCTATCACAATCCAAGATAAGGACTTTCTTTTTTTTGTGGCGTGCCAAAGCTACTGCCAGAATAATACTGACAATTGATTTTCCTACTCCTCCCTTTCGGTTGGCTACACTGATAATTCGGGGTTGATTAGCCATAATGGTTCAATGGTTTTAATTTGTTTAAAATAACAAAAGCTATGCTTTTACTAAGACATAACTAACACCTGCTCTATGAGAATACAATTTTAAGGTTTTTTACTTCAATTATCAAGGATAAATAAAAGTCCAAATTAAATTTATCTCACAGAAGTGATTCAGTGGCCAATTATAAACTCTTGGTTCGTCCACCATCCACTGGCAAATTGATCCCATTAATATAAGCAGCGGCGGGGCTTGCCAAAAAGGCAACAGCTGCGCCTACTTCTTCAGGATTTCCAAAGCGTCTAAGTGGAATATCTTCCAGCATTTGTTGTTTGATCTGATCTTCATCTACGCCTGCTTGTTCGGCTCGATGAGTGATCACCTCCCAAAGTCGCTCGGTTACGGTAGATCCAGGTAGAATATTATTGACGGTGATTCCGAAAGGTCCTAATTCATTTGCCAAGGTTTTGGCCCAGCTCGCAACGGCTGCCCGCGTGGCATTAGAGACGCCAAGATGAGGCAAGGGTTGTTTGGCTCCAGTGGAAATAATATTTAGGATACGGCCAAACTTAGCACTTTTCATTCCTTTGATAACCAAACCTGTCAAGATATGACTCGCGAGTAAATGATTATTCATCGCTCGAAGAAAAGCTTCTTCTGTCGCTTCCAGAATAGAGCCAGAAGGGGGCCCTCCGGTATTATTGACCAAGATATGGATTGTTTTGACCGAGACCAGGTTTTTGAATTTGCGGCGCAAATCATTGAGGTCATTAAAGTCGACCACGATAAAGTCATGCCGTTGGCCTTGGCTTTGGTCTAACTCTACAATGATGTCAGACATAATGGAAGCAGAACGCGAAACTAGGGTTACATTTGCCCCTAAAGAGGCCAATTGGATCGCAACCGCTTTCCCAAGCCCCTTACTGCTACCGCCAACAAGAGCGTTTTTCCCTTTGAGATTGAGATTCATAGTATGTTTTTCATTATTATTGCTGCGTACTTTTGTTGGAAAAGAATTACTTCTTAATAAATTCGAATCCATTGAACAGCAAATGATAAAAGTATGCCTACTACTTTAGGCGAAAATACGCTAAAATTGGTTGCTTTTAAAACAAGTACCTACTTTAATAGACTTTATTCTAAATAATTTCGTATGGCTGAAAAATTGTCTTTTTCTCCCACCCTGCGTCACGTCCTCACCTTAATAGCTACGGCTATTAGGTTCCGGGCGTTCCTTGGTTGGAAAAAAAATCCTGCATTTTCATCTCATAAAACTATTTTAGAATGAAGTCTAATGCCCAAGAAATAGTTGTAAACCTAATTGATCTTTAAATCCAAATACTAAGAAATATGGCAATTGCAAAACCTTTCAACATGAACAAATGGATTGAGGAGAATAAACAATTCCTCAAACCACCTATTGGAAATAAACAAGTATACCTTGATAACGAGGACTACATCGTAATGGTGGTGGGCGGTCCCAATGGTCGTAAAGATTATCATTTTGAAGATGGAGAAGAACTCTTTTACCAGTTTAAAGGAGACATTACGCTAAAGATTATCAATGAAGATGGAACGCCAGAAGACATTGCTATCAAAGAAGGAGAAATGTTTTTACTCCCTCCTAGAATTCCACATTCTCCGCAACGTCCGGCAGATACAATTGGCTTAGTGATCGAACGCTACCGCCGCGATGGCGAAATGGATCAATTGATGTGGTTTTGTGAAAACTGCAATAATAAACTCCATGAAGCTTCTTTTCCAATGACGGACATTGTCAACCAATTGCCTGTAGTGATGAACGCTTTTATGAACAGTGAAGAACTGCGGACTTGTGATAAGTGTGCTACGGTAATGGAAAAAATGTAACGCTTTCCATTGTTACAAAATATTCCTTACCCCACTAAAAGATTACTGAATACCTGCCAATGACCGCAGAAAGAAAAAAGTCGAAATCAGGGGCTACGACCAATAAAGTTTACTTTGCTTCTGACTTTCACCTCGGAGCACAAGGCAGTCTTTCCAGCGCCGAAAGAGAGAAACAGATTGTTCGTTGGCTCGAAGAGATCAGGCAAGACGCCGCAGCCTTATACCTTGTAGGAGATGTATTCGAATTTTGGTTTGAATACGCTACGGTCGTCCCCAAAGGCTATGTCAGGATACTGGGCAAACTGGCGGAACTGCGAGATGCGGGACTGCCTATTTACTTTTTTATCGGCAACCATGACATGTGGATGTTTAAATACTTCGAAGAAGAATTAGGCATTCCTACTTATCGGGAACCCATTGTAAGGGAAATTTATGGAAAAACATTTTTTATTGGACACGGAGATGGCCTTGGTCCTGGAGATTATGGTTATAAAATGCTCAAAAAAGTATTTGCCAGTCCTATTTGTCAATTTCTTTTTGCGCGCATTCATCCCAATTTCGGGATAGGTTTGGCTAATTTTTGGTCGGGTCGAAGTCGCAAGGCCAATCCTGGTGAAGCTCATTTCCTCGGAGAAGACAAAGAATGGCTCCTCACTTTTGCCAATGAAAAATTGGAAGAGGTTCCCGCAGATTTTTTCGTATTTGGTCACCGACACTTACCAATCGACTATACGCTAAAAAACCAAAAAAGTCGTTATATCAATCTAGGAGAATGGATGAACTATAATTCTTACGCTGTTTTTGATGGAACAAACATGGAA
>CALLVY010000332.1 GCA_938015925.1 uncultured Saprospiraceae bacterium | reverse complement strand
AGCACTGAAATAATATTCATAACTTATTATAAACCAAACAATAACAATGAGAAAAGCTGATTTGGTTACAGCAATTTCAGAAAAAACCGGAGTACCTAAGGTAGATGTACTTGTGGCATTAGAAACCTTCTTCAAAGAAGTTAAGAGCTCTTTGTCTGAAGGTGAAAATGTATACATCAGAGGCTTCGGTAGTTTTGTGATTAAGAGGAGAGCGAAAAAAATAGGTCGTCATATCAAGAAAAACGAACCTATACAAATTCCTGCGCATTTCATTCCGTCTTTCAAACCTGCAAAAGTGTTTGTAGAACAAGTGAAGGATAATGTGAAGAGTTTACCAGAAGATCTGAGTAATAAAGAGTCATAAGACCCCAATTAATATGTCCAAGCTTCAACTATCCATTGTATCCGGTGCTATTTTATTGCTTGCCGTTTTGTTATTTGGATTCAACACGAAGCCTGGTAAGCAAACAGCCATCAATAAGTCAAGAGCTTTAAAGGCTGAAAGTACCGACATTAATAGTCTATTGACAAATGCGAGAGAAAAATTGTCTGCTAACGAAGCAACGACGATTTTACTACAAGAGCAATCATTGAGCGAAGCAACAAGTGATTCTGTTCGGATTGGCAAAATGGAGCAACTTTCTAAAAAATGGTTTGATTTGGGACATCCCGAAATCGCAGGCCATTATGCAGAAAGCATTGCAGACATCACTAATACAGAAGAAGCATGGGCCATATCAGGTACCACTTATGCCATTGGTGTTCAACGAGCAACTACTGAAAAAGTCAGAACTTATTGTAGTGGTAGAGCGGTCAAAGCGTTCCAAAATGCCATCTCTTTAAATCCTGATGAAACCGCTCATAAAGTTAATCTCGCACTTTGCTATACTGATAATCCACCAAAAGACAATCCTATGAAAGGGATTTTGATGTTGGTAGATATGAACAAAAAAGATCCGGAGAATGTTATGGTACTCACCCAACTGGGTAGACTGGCCATCAAAACCGGACAATTTGAAAAAGCAGTTCAACGCCTGGAACAAGCCGCGAAAGTAGAAAGCACCAATGCCAAGATATTTTGTCTTTTGGCAGATGCTTATAAAGGGCTGAAAAACGAGGTCAAAGTCACTGAAAATCAGCAAAAGTGCATTGCACTTGCTAATTGATAATATTCGCTGTTGTTAGCAACAGCTTTTAAGAAACCATTTTTTTTTAATTTAAAAGACATTCAATATGCCGTGTGGAAAAAAGCGCAAGCGTCATAAGATCGCAACGCACAAACGGAAGAAAAGACTTCGGAAGAACCGTCACAAGAAGAAGAAATAAATAGCATTTATAAAGGCATTTGGGTATAGGACGAAGTCCATAGCCAAATTTATCAGGTGCTAAAACTAAAGAGGGTACCGGTTGTTCCTAGAACAACCGGTATCGGTTTTTATAAAATATCGCTTCACTCGACTGCTTATCGTGCGTCAGAATCAAGAGGTTGTTTGGTCAATTGAGTAGTCTATCAATTACCCTGTCCGTATATTATCCGGACCTAAATTATACTATACTTTGGTATTCTGAAAGACTTTATTCTTCTCTCTTCTTCAGAATATCACTCTAATTTCTGTCCCAGGGTACTTTTCCTTTTGAGGCCTTTTATTTCTTCTTTGGAAGCAAACACTTCCCTCTTCTCCAGTTTTACTACCTGCAAATTTGGCAATTACCCTTTTCCCTACATTCCTCCAGTTTAGGATATGGTACACCAATAGATTCGATTATAGATTGCTTATTTTATTTCTAAATCTATTTATCTACCCTTCCTTAAACCTGTAGGTCAATCAAGGAACTGAAAAGTGGAAAAAGAATTAATCATTAACTCAACCCCCACAGAAGTTGAAATTGCTCTTTTGGAAAACTCCAAATTGGTGGAGTTACACTACCAAAAGACCAATACTAATTTTACGGTCGGTGATATTTTTTTAGGCAAAATTCGAAAGCTAATGCCTGGCCTCAATGCTGCTTTTGTAGACATTGGCCACAAAAAAGATGCTTTCCTTCACTATACGGATCTTGGCCCAAAGCTCCGATCACTCCTAAAATACACGGATGGTGTTGCCAACGGACAAATCAAAAGCCACAAACTCGATGGCTTTAAAATCATGCCGGACATTATCAAAACAGGTAAGATTGATCAAGTATTGGGAAAAAAGCAAAATATCCTTGTACAGATTCTCAAAGAGCCAATCTCTACCAAAGGGCCTAGGCTAAGTTGCGAAATCACCATTCCTGGACGATTTTTGGTACTTACTCCTTTTACAGAAATTGTAGCAGTCTCTAAAAAGATAGCCAATGCTGATGAACGCAAGAGATTGCGTACGCTCGTAGAAAGTATTTGTCCCAAAAACTTTGGACTCATCGTTCGTACCGCAGCGGAAGGAAAAAGAGTAGCAGACCTCCATGAGGAACTCAATATGATGATGAGTAAATGGGAAGAAGTCAACCGCCAACTGCAAAATGCGGAACCTCCCATGAAATTACTCAGTGAGCTAGATAAAACGTCTAGCATCATGAGAGACATCCTCAATGATTCTTTTAATAAGATTGTCGTCAATGACCGAGAGCTTTACAATAATGTACGCTCTTTTATGGGCTCTATCTCTCCCGACCAGGTCAATATTGTGAAGTCGCATAAATCTTCAAAGGCTATTTTTGATGCCTATGGAGTAACCAGACAGATCAAATCTTCTTTTGGAAAAACGGCAACCATGCCTAGTGGTGCCTACCTCGTAATCGAACACACGGAAGCCATGCACGTGATCGATGTCAATAGTGGTCATAAGATCGCTAGTGGTGATCAGGCAGAGGCAGTATTTGCCGTCAATATGGAATCCGCAGAGGAAATTGCTCGCCAATTGCGACTTAGAGATATCGGAGGAATCATCATTATCGACTTTATCGATATGCGGGTACCGGAGCATAAAAAATTATTGATCGGAAAAATGCGCGACTTTATGCGCAAAGACCGAGCGCAACATACGATTCTTCCTTTGAGTAAATTTGGCTTGATGCAAATCACTCGCCAAAGGGTTCGACCAGAAGTAACAATCAATACCGCGGAAATTTGCCCTGCTTGTAAAGGCACCGGAAAGATCAATCCTTCAATCTTACTGACCGACGAAATCCAACGAGACCTGGAATACATCTTACAGTCCAGACCAGATTCTAAGCTAGTGTTGAAAACACATCCTTATGTGCAGACCTATCTCACTCATGGTTTCTGGAATAGTCCGCAGATGAAATGGTATCGCCGTTTTTTCAGATGGATAAAAGTAAAAGAGGATTCAGACTTCCAATTAACGGAGTACAAGTTTTATGACTCCAATAAAGATGAGATTCGATTGAATTAATAACAAATAGGCAGTACTTTTATAAAGTACTGCCTATTTTAGTAGTGGCTTAATCTAAAGCCTCACTAGTATGAATTTGGGCTTTGGGACAACCACAATCATTGGCTCGACAAGCAGAGAATAAAACCAACATGGCTCCAATAAAAAACATGGTATACAATATTTTCATACTCAAACTTATCAAATTAGTCGGATAATACGACGCTCTTTCCTTTAATTCTTCCAAAATTGTCAAAATCAACCCGCATATTAGTTGCTCCGCTCAATTGGGGACTTGGCCATGCAACTCGCTGTATGCCATTGATTAAAGCTTTGCTAGATCGCGGCGTCGAAGTATTTCTGGCTTCAGATGGAGCCGCTTTGGACTTATTAAAAAAAGAGTATCCCAATTTGCCTGCCTTCGAATTGCCTTCCTATAATATTTACTATCGCAGTCAAAATATGGTTTGGAATATGGCTTTGCAATGGCCCAAAATGATGTCCGCCATTCGCAAGGAACATCAATACTTAAAAACGCTGGTTCGTGAAGAAGCCATTGATATTATTATTTCGGACAATCGCTATGGCTGTTTTCATGCTTCGACAAAGAACATTTTTCTTAGCCATCAATTGAACCTAAAAGTCCCAACGCTTTTATTGCGCACCGTGGTCAATCAAGTCAATCGATTGCTCCTAAAACCTTTTGATGAAATTTGGGTTCCAGACTTGGCGAATACCCGAAATTTGTCTGGAGACTTATCACACCCCAGTCCATTATCCAATGTTCAGTACCTGGGACTTTTATCGCGGATGCAATATTTTGCAAGCCCTAAGAAATACGACTTTGCCATCGTTTTATCTGGACCGGAGCCACAGCGAAGCTACCTAGAAGAGAAAATTTTAGCTCAGCTTCAACATTTCCCCAAACATAAAATCATTTTGATCCAAGGCACCCTAAATTCTGAGCGACGGAGAAGTATCGGAAATTTAGAAAGTGTGCCTTACCTCACTTCGCAGCAACTCAATGAGGTCCTACTTGCTTCCGATTTAATCATCTGCCGATCTGGTTATAGCTCCTTGATGGACTTGGCCAAGCTCCGCTGCAAAGCCCTGCTCATTCCTACGCCTGGACAAACGGAACAGGAATATTTGGCAAAGCACTTACAAGAGCAGGGATTCTTTTTTTCTACTACTCAAGAGGCATTAAATTTAAAAATGTCAATTGCTAAAGCGGAGGAATATCCTGGTTTCCCAAAAGGATACTTTCCTTCTGGAAAACTCAAGAGTACATTAGAAAAATTAATTACAGATGTCTAGTAGACTGTGTAATAAATCCAACAATTTCGACTTTATTTTTCCCGTCCCTATGTTGATTTATTCTTATATATTCATTACCTTCAACTGTATAAAACGAAGTCTAAATGTGGTCTCTTTAAGTTCTTCTACCATACTTACTAGATAATACCATCCACTCTTAAGCTCTGATCATTAAAACAATCTCCTTTGGGAAAACAAAAACCTGCTTCCGCAATACTTGGTATTTCCGCATTTTATCACGATTCCGCAGCCGCGATTATTATTGATGGTCAAGTAATCGCTGCCGCTCAGGAAGAGCGTTTTACCCGTATCAAACACGATCCATCTTTTCCGACTCATGCCATTCAATTTTGCCTTGATTATTCCGGTTATACCTTAAACGATCTAGACGCCATTGTTTTTTACGATAAGCCTTTTCTAAAGTTTGAAAGGCTCCTCGAAACCTATTATAATTTTTCACCAAAAGGGTTTTGGTCTTTTGTAAAAGCTATCCCAGCATGGGTCAAAGAAAAATTATTCCTTAAGCGAATCATCCGACAAGAACTACAAGCAATACAGACTTACGATCAAAAAAAAGTCAAACTCCTTTTCCCTGAGCACCATCTCTCCCATGCCGCCTCTGCCTTTTATCCTTCCCCTTTTGAAGAGGCCGCAATCCTGACTATCGACGGAGTTGGAGAATGGGCTACAGCATCTATCTGTCATGGCAAAGGAAATAAAATTGAGGTACTAAAAGAAATGCATTTTCCGCATTCTTTGGGTTTACTCTATTCTGCTTTTACTTATTTTCTAGGCTTCAAAGTCAACTCCGGAGAATACAAATTAATGGGGCTCGCTCCTTATGGTGATCCTCAATCTGAACAGGTTCGCCAGTTTGTAAAAAAAATTGAATCTGACTTAATCACCATCAATGAAGATGGGTCCATCTTATTGCACCAGGCATATTTTAGTTATGCTACTGGATTGCGTATGGTGCCGGATCAAAAGTGGGAAAAGCTTTTTGGATTAAAAAAAAGAACACCGGAAAGTGCCTTGGAACAACAGCATTGCAATTTAGGAATTGCCATTCAGCAGGTAACGGAGAAGGTCGTCATAAAAATGGCACAAGAAGCCAAACGACTTACAGGATCAAAAAACTTATGTTTAGCTGGCGGCGTAGCATTGAATTGCGTAGCCAATGGTCAATTGCAAGAAGCACAAATTTTTGAAGCCCTTTATATCCAGCCTGCAGCTGGAGATGCTGGTGGTGCTTTGGGTGCCGCATTAGCGGTACATCATATATACTTTGATCAACAAAGAACAATTGATTCTACCAAAATGGATAGCATGTCTGGTTCCTATTTGGGGCCTCAATTTTCCGATCTGCGTATAGAACAAACCGCTCGAAAGTTTAAATCTTCATTTACCAAAATCGAAAAGCAAACAGACTTAAGTGAACAAGTGGCAGCATTAATTGCGAGTGGTAATGTAATCGGCTGGTTTCAGGGAAGAATGGAATTTGGACCGAGAGCCCTGGGAAACAGGAGTATTCTTGGAGATATTCGAAACCCAGAGATGCAAAAAAAAATCAATTTAAAAATAAAATACCGAGAAAGCTTTCGGCCTTTTGCTCCGGCGGTATTGGCCGAAAAAGCAGCTGACTATTTTGCGGTACAATCCATTTCTCCTTATATGCTTTTGGTCAAAGATGTCTTGCCGGAGAGAAGGAAAAAGATTCCTGCTGATTATCACAGTTATCCTTTGCGCGAAAAATTAGCATTGATCCGAACAGATATTCCCGCAGTAACGCACGTTGATTTTTCTGCCCGAATTCAAACCGTGCATCAAGAAACCAATCCGGAATTTCATTCCTTACTCCAAGCTTTTGAAGGACAAACGGACTACGCTCTACTAATCAATACTAGTTTTAATGTTCGAGGAGAACCAATCGTTTGTACACCAGAAGATGCCTTTCGCTGTTTCTTACAAACAGATATGGATTACCTCGTTTTAGGGAATTATATTTTTGATAAAAAGAAACAAAGGACAAGCAACTTGAAAAACGAATTAAGAGAGCAGCAATTCGAGCTCGACTGATTCTTGTATCCTAAAATCTTAAACAATGGAATTTTTAAAAGACTTATGGCTCTTTTTAAAAGAACGTAAAAAATGGTGGTTACTGCCACTCTTATTTATCATTTTGCTAATTGGGGGTTTGATTATTTTTGCAGAAAGTTCTGCTGTTGGCTCTTTCATTTACACCCTCTTTTAGGTACAATCTCAAAACCATGGAAAAGAAAAATAAGCGTTCAGTAAAAGTTATTGCTTACGGAATCATTGGCATTGTTTTGCTTTTAATGCTTAGTCTAGCAGGAGAATTTTTCCTAAGGCTAAACCCCAAATATGGTCGCACTGGATTTGAATTTGACCAACATTTAATCTGGCGGCAAACTCGTGGTTTTGTAGCGCAAAAACCTTATGCCATGGGAAAGGAAGGAAAACCACCTTTTACCATTCGTTTTAACGAACAAGGTTTTCGAGGTAAAGACTTTAAGCTTAAAAAAGAAGACGGAGTAAAAAGAATAATGATACTCGGCGATTCTTATGGTGCCGGATTAGACTATCCCGATGATGAAATTTTCACGCAACAATTAGAGGATAAATTAAATGCAGATGGGGCTAGTAAATATGAAGTCTTAAATATAAGTTCCCCTGCCTGGGCTACTGACCAACAGTATTTGTATTGGACAACGGAAGGGAAAAATTACAAACCAGATATTCTTTTGCTCGTTGCCTCCCCAAATGATTTACGAGAAGCCTATAATAAAAAATTAATCCGCCTAGAATCTGATGGTCGTTTACAAATTAATCAACCCTGGTTTCCTCGCCAAGAAAGAATCGGCTGGAAGTTGTCGAATAAATCTTCTCTTTTCCAATGGTTTCAAACCAAGATATTAAAAAAGAATTATGGAGATTTCTTTAAAATTTTCCACACCTATCCAATCAATTACGGGATTCGGGATTCTACCGATTGGGACGCCCCCGCTTATCTGGCCGAACCATTTAAAGAGGTACACGAATCTTATTTTCTATTTGAAAAATTACTCCAAGAAACAGCCACAGAATGCAAAACAGAACAAGTCAAACTGCTTGTCACTAAAGTACCTGTGAAGGTAGAATATGACGGCAGTTATAAAGCTCCTGAATTTAATCCTCAGTTGATGACCAATATGCTGGACAGCCTCGTTAGGGCTCAGCAAATTCCTTTTTACAACATGAATCAAAAACTGGAAGAAACAGAAAATCCATTGTCTATCTTTTTTAGTTGGGAATACCACTTCAATAAAAACGGACATGATTTCTTTGCCGATCAACTCTATCAATTTATCAAAGCCAATGAATAAGGAAAAAGAAAGATCGCCCTACGAAACGCTACTCGCTCTTTGTATTGTATTATTAATTGCCTATGTAGTTTTTGATATTTCCTGGGCAGCCAAAGCAAGTCTGGTGCTTGGCTTGGTGGGATTATTGTCTAAGACAATTGCGGGCTATGTCCATCGTTTTTGGATGTCGTTCACTCATATTTTAGGAACCCTAATGACTCACCTTTTGTTGTTTCTGGTTTTCTATCTTTTCTTGGTGCCGATTGCCTTTCTCTATAGATTGGCTGGTAAGGCAGGGATGAAAAAATCTTTAGGCAAAGAAAGCAATTACGTAGAACGGAATCATACTTTCACCGCAAAGGACCTGGAAAACCTATGGTAATAAGCAGGTGCTTATTTCTTTACATTAAACTGATTCATGGTATGTCCGATACCGATGGTGGCAAAGCTTTTGGCGGTATCTCCTGCAAATTTTAAAATCTCTGGCAAGCCATCCTTTTCTCCGCTCGTCCATTCTCCCAATACAAAATCGACTTGTTGGCCTTTAGAATACTCATTGCCAATACCAAGACGCAATCTTGCATAGTTATTCCCGCCAGTGACCTGATCAATATCCTTTAGACCATTGTGTCCTCCGTCTTTCCCCTTTCCCCGGAGCCTTTGGGTACCAAAAGGAAGATTGAGGTCATCGAGGATAACCAGTATTTTATCCTTGGGTATTTTTTTCTTTTGCATCCAAAAACGTACAGATTTTCCACTCAGATTCATATAAGTGGAAGGCTTGAGCAAAACAAAACTTCTGCCCTTGAATTTAAATTCTGCGACATCTCCTAACTGATCGGTTTTAAAAGAGACTTCAAATTCTTTGGCCAAGGCATCTACTACCAAAAAGCCAATATTATGACGGGTATTCTTATATTCTGCTCCAATGTTGCCAAGTCCGACAATCAAATACTTCATGGGATCGTATTCTTCTTCTGATGATGTAAAAAAACGCTTAAAAAGCTTTTGGATAAAATTCATAGCTCAAAATGTGTTTAAACTAAGCCTTAGACAAAGTCTCTTTGTTTTTTGCGCCGCAAAGTTAAGGAAGTGCTTGGACAAAATTAAATTCCCTACTAAAATGTATATTTTTGGATTGTATCCAGCCTTATTATGCCCATTCCAGCCTTCCAAGTTAAAACAGTTCACTTAAAAGAGATCTTCTTTAGTTCTCCAAAACAAATTAACCTATAAAATGGTTAAGAAAGTTCATACAGCTTTAGACAACTTCTCTATCTTTGACTGTCTTTAGAGAATCGCATCAATAAAAACAAGGTTCTCTGACAAATCCCGTGTGTGAGTCAACCCAAAAGAAGAAAAAACGCTTATTTCGGCAAGCTCAATACATGCCTTACAGTCACTTGTTTCGACAAGCTCAATACAAGTTTTTGTTCTTCTTTTTGATTGACCACGGGATTTGTCCAAGAACGAAAAACATTTTTACTTTCACCTTTTTTGGAAAGCTGCAAATGCCTATATACCTGACAGATAGTATAAATTTTGTTCGCAAACTTCGTCCCGCTCGAGTGTGGAATGTAGTAAAGCTATTTCTATCCTTTCATCTGACTCGTTGGCTAAGGCGTCCCATTCAATGGGGAGTCCCCATGACCGTTTCTATCGAACCCACTACCGCCTGTAACCTCCGCTGCCCGGAGTGCCCAAGTGGACTAAGATCGTTTAGTCGCCCTACTGGTAATCTAAAACAAGATTTTTTCCGAAAGACCATTGATGAAATGTATAAGGAATTGATCTATCTCATTTTTTATTTTCAAGGAGAACCTTACATCAACCCAGGATTTCTGGATATGGTCAAGTATGCCAATCAAAAAGGCATTTATACCATCACTTCTACCAATGGACATTTTCTAAATGATGAAAATGCACGTAAAACAATCGAATCGGGTTTGGATCGAATGATTATTTCCGTAGATGGTACGACCCAGGAGGTTTATGAAAATTACCGAAAGGCTGGGAAATTAGAATCCGTTTTACAAGGAGCAAGAAATGTCGTCAAGTGGAAAAAGAAATTAAATTCTAAAACACCACATATCATTTTCCAATTCTTGGTAGTTCGCCCCAATGAGCACCAGATTCCTGAGATTTATAAATTGGCCGAAGAAATTGGGGTCGATGAGGTGAAATTAAAAACCGCTCAGGTTTATGATTATGAAAATGGCAATCCTTTAATTCCCACCATCGACAAATATGCGCGCTATGCTCAACAGGAAGATGGTACTTATACCGTAAAGAATGAATTGTTGAACCATTGCTGGAAACTGTGGCATGCCTGTGTCATTACTTGGGATGGAATGGTGGTTCCTTGTTGTTTCGATAAAGATGCGAGCCATCGTCTAGGAGATTTAAAGCAGCAAAGCTTTAAAGAACTATGGCATGGAGAAGCCTATCAAGAATTTCGAACCAGCCTCCTCAAAGGCAGAGATCAAATTGACATTTGTACCAATTGCACAGAAGGATGTAAGGTCTGGGCCTAGGAACGGTTTTCTTATTTTTTCCAAAAATGGAACTTTTTACCCTCCAAAGAACTTGTATTCTATAGACGAATTAATGTTTAAGTGAATTTTCTACTGAAAAGTAATGCTTAATAATTTCGCAAGCATCTTTTTTCAAGCCCATTATCTGCACTTTACATATTAAGATTTATTAGGATATTAACTTTCTCCGAAAATCCAAAGCTTATTGTCTTAGTTTAATTTATCTTTTCAAGACACTGACTATCAACGGACTACAAGCATTTTAGTCGTTTTTACGGAGCTGTTTTGAAAAAAAATCGTGCAATGTCAACAAACATTTTGGAAAATCCAAAAAAAATAACGATTTTTGTACTTAGCATATGTTAAACATTTAACGATGCTATCCCATCAACTTCAGACCATTATTAAGGAGCAGGTCTGAGTATCAAAATCTGTGAGAAAACTGTGTGTAGTCTGTTGCCCTTGAAGAATTATTCCTAGAATCGTTTTTCAAAGTCGACTCTTCGACCTATAAAAGTTATAATTTTCAATACCGAACTAATACTATTTTAATGGTATTCAGTTATTACTTTTTGGTCAATTGCTTTGAGGATACTACACTCAGTTGAGAAAAAATGAAAAAACTAACGAAACACTTAAAAAAGTTTTCAGTTAGATATTGTTATGCTCTCTACTGAAGAATGAAACGAATTCACTGAATTCCTCAAAAACAGCAAGATGACTACTTACAAAAGTATTTTTAAAGGCCGCCTTGAGTTCGGTAGTGTTAAAAGCTACGATAAGGTACTCAAGATGTTCCACCACCGTGTGGAAAATTATTACAAATCGGATATCCTTCTCAATGAAGAAGAGATATTTGATGAAAGCACCACCTGTTTAAACGTTCCCCGTTTTATCACTCAAGGTTCTGAAAAATCTTGGAAAAACACCTACAGCTTATTGGAGTATATTGCCCAATTTGCAGTAGCCGGTGAATTTGGCGCATGGATGACCAATGAAGGCAAAATACTCCATCACGGAATAGTTGAGCCAAAATCAGACCGTGCAGCAGTACAAGCTTATCTACGTGGTCGAGAACTAGTCAAAGAAGAAGGAAAGGAAGATGAAGCAATGTTTGCCCTTAACCAGGCAATTGCCAAGTATGAACGCCACGCCAATGCTTATGAGCGTCGAGGCCACATCAACTACCGACTTCGCAATTACGAAGATGCTCTTTATGATTTCAACAAAAGTATTGACCTAGCTGCTGGTAACACAGAAGCTTACCTCGGAAGAGCCAATACAAAGATGATCTTAAAAGATACCGAAGGAGCCATTAGTGATTTTGATTTAGCGATCAAGTCTTCTATCCCACTTCAACCTACTTATTGGTTGGCCAGACGACTAAAAGGTAATGCACATTTACTTTTAGACGACAAGCAAAGTGCTATGGCAGAAATGCGTTTGTTTAGCTTACGCAAATTCAAAAAAGACAATCCAAATTTTGAATGGTCTCGTTCTGTTCTTTTCAAATACGGAACCCTCCTATTTGAAACAGAAAGCTTCCTCGAAGCTTACGAAGCCTTCAATAGAGCTATATCAATGGAAGAAGGCAGAGATGTTAAGGAAGCTCAACTGTATCTATACCGAGGCAAGTCTGCACAAAAAGCAAAGAAAAAAGCATTCAAGAAAGATTGGCAAAAAGCGATGGAGCTTGGTAGCAAAGAAGCCAAGAAGTTACTCAAACTATAAGCTCGCTTAGAAATGAACTTTTTCTTAAAATGGTCATTAGTTAAATTAACTAATGACCATTTTCATTGCAACCATTAATCTATGAAATTCATCAATATAAAAGATTGGGGACTCGGAATAAATTTTCAACACCCTTACCTGATTGCTGGCCCATGTAGCGCAGAGACCGAAACGCAGGTACTCCAAAGCTGTAAAGGAGCCGCAGAACAAGGCGCAATGATGCTCCGCGCCGGAATATGGAAACCCCGAACAAGGCCCAACTCTTTTGAAGGCATTGGAAAAAAAGGGCTTCCCTGGATCAAAGCGGCGGGCAAGGAGAACCAACTACCGGTAACAGTAGAAGTTGCTAATAAAGATCATGTAAAAGAGGCATTAGCAGCTGGAGTTGACATTCTGTGGATTGGAGCAAGAACCACAGTTAATCCATTTGCTACTCAGGAAATTGCAGATGCTTTACTTGGTGTAGACATCCCGGTGATGATTAAGAATCCGGTCAACCCGGATATCGATCTTTGGATCGGTGCCATCGAGCGGTTTTATGGAGCAGGTATAAAAAAATTGGCAGCCATTCACCGAGGATTTTCAGTGAGTCGTTCTGCTCCTTTCCGAAATCTACCGATGTGGGAAATCCCCATTGAACTGGGAAGACGGCTGCCGCAATTGGAAATCATCTGTGATCCAAGTCATATTTGTGGCAACCGAAAATTGATTCCAGAAGTAGCTCAAAAAGCTATGGATTTGCATTTTGCGGGCTTGATGATCGAAACGCACATTGATCCAGATGAGGCTTGGAGTGATGCGAAGCAACAATTGCAGCCCAATGCTTTGGGAGCGGTTTTAAAAAATCTTGTGCTTCGAAAATCAGAAACCGATGATAAAAATTTCCTTGCACAACTCGAAACACTTCGAGTAGACATTGACAAAATTGATCGGGAATTGACCCAACTTATGGGCAAGCGAATGAAAATCGTAGAAGCTATTGGTCAATGCAAAAAAGAGAATGGAATCACTATTTTACAAATGAACCGATGGGTAAAAATATTTGACAATCGAGTTGCGGCAACAATTGCAGAAGGGCTTTCCGAAGAGTTTGCTCAGGCTTTTATTCAGAGCATTCACAATGAATCTATTAGACAGCAAACCAGGGTAATGAATAAAGAAGTTCTTTAAGGAAGTGTAGGATAGGACGAAGCTAAGTAATATAGACCCAGTGTAAATATTAAGAATCTTTACCTTATTTTTGCCCTAAATTTCGCCAAAAGGAGAATCGATACCCTTTTATCAAAGCTTCTTTTTTTCTTTGAAGAAGAAATTCTCCCAAAAACAATGTTAAAAAAACGATAAAATCAGCCATAAACCCCAGCTAATCGTAAAATCATTGAAAATATTAGTTACCCTGGCATTTTTTTTACGTTATCAATAAGGAGATTTGTTTTAAATAAACGCTAGGCGCATTTTAGCAAAAAGCCAATTTTATAACACACTCGAAAGATTTCTATTCAATAGCACTTAATTGTCAAACATGTATTTTAAAAACATCCTGCTACTCGTTTTAAGTTTGAGTATATCCAATGCACTTTGGGCTCAACCCAAAACCTATACCACCAGGAAAACTGCTACTGGGTCGGCCAAAAAGGCTTACGCAAAAGGAATGGAGTACAATATGCAAGGAGATAATATCAAGGCCATCAAAGAATTTGAAAAAGCTTTGAAAGTCGCTCCTGATTTCATTGATGCTCAACTTCAATGGGGCGCCATGAAATACGACATCAACCTTTATCATGAAGCAGAAATAGGTTTTGAAAAAGTTTTACTCATCGACCCTAATTATAATACAAAAGTATTGTACACTTTAGGGATTGCAGAAAGCAAGCAAGAGAAATTTGCAGAAGCCGGAGAACACTTCCAGGCCTACCTCGATTCTCAATCCAGTAATCAAGTCTTAATCAAGAAAGCTAAAAGACATTTAGCCAATTGTAGATTCCGTTCAGAAATTGGCAACAAAAAAGTCCCTTTCGATCCGAAAAGCATTGGAGAGAATGTCAACACTCCTGAAGACGAATACCTCCCCTCTCTCACAGCCGATGGTGCGACCTTGGTCTACACTGCGAAAAGAGGTGGTCAGGAAGATTTCTACATCAGCCGAAAAGAGGAAGACAAATGGCGAATTGGACGAGCAATGGAAGACATTAATACTCCTGCCAATGAAGGAGCTCAAAGTATTTCTGCAGATGGAAAATTTTTAGTTTTTACAGCCTGTAATCGAGGAGATGGATATGGTAGCTGCGATCTTTATTTTTCTGAAGTCAAAGAAGGTCGTTGGACCAAACCAGCCAACATAGGTAGTCCAATCAACTCGAAAGGATGGGAATCACAACCTTCCATTTCTGCCGACGGGAAGACTTTATATTTTTGTGGCTCGGCAAGTATGAGTAGTAAAAATCGAGACCTCCGAGTCAGCTATAGAAAACCCAACGGAAGTTGGAGCAAGCCCGTAAGCTTAGGAGAAGACATCAATACGCCTTATTCCGAACAATCGCCTTTTATTCATCCAGATGGAAAGACTTTATATTTTATGTCTAATGGTCATCCTGGATTTGGAAGTCATGATTTATTTTATTCGCGAAAACAAGAAGATGGCCTTTGGAGCGTCCCGACCAATTTAGGTTTCCCTATCAATACAGCTGCTGCGGAAGGAGCGTTGGTCATTAGCCTAGATGGACAGACGGCTTACTTTTCAACAGATCGCGCCAGTCCTTCAGCCGATGGTGTTTCGCCTTTTGACAAACCAGAATCTAAAGGCAATTCCGATATCTATGCTTTTAATTTATACGAAGAGGCTCGCCCTTTGCCGCTCACTTATGTGCAAGCCAAAGTATACGATGCCGATACCAAAAAACCTTTAGAAGCCAACGTAGAGTTTGTTGAATTGGAAGCATCCGAAATCCATGCTTCTTCCTTGACAGACCGAGATGGAGAGTTTTTAATTTGTTTGCCATTGGGTAAAAATTATTCGCTCAATGTCTCTAAGGAAAAATATCTTTTTCATTCTGAAAACTTTGCCTTGATTAGTCGAAGTTCGAACAAACCTTATGTCTTGGAAATTGCCTTACAAAAAATACCCAAAGCACAGGAAGTTGCTAGTAGTGGATCTACTCCTGTCCCTTCTTCCAAACCGATTGTTTTGAAAAATGTATTTTTTGATACCGGCTCCGCTGATCTGCGAAGCGAATCTTTTCCAGAGTTGAACAAACTTAAAGATTTGCTAACGAGCAATCCAGGAATGAACATTCAGATCAATGGACATACCGATAATATTGGCTCGGAGGAAGACAATCAAACCTTGTCTACCAATCGCGCCAAATCCGTCCATGAGTATCTTGTAAAGAATGGCATTACGGCCAATCGAATGGACTTCAAAGGTTTTGGGGAAAGTAAAGCGATTGATAGCAATGACAATCCAGAGGGGCGTCAGCGCAATCGCCGTACAGAATTTTTGATTACGGGGATTTAGAAATCTTTGTAAGAAACTCTAAAAAAAAGAGCCTTTGATTCTGGAGAATCAAAGGCTCTTTTTCGTAGCAGAAATAATTCTAATTTCCGATATCTCCCATTTCTACGCCTTCTGAGTAAGCCACTTTAATCTCATTCCGATTAAATGCCGCTTTGATTCTTTCGTAAGCTTCAAAGGAAACATCCCAGTACTTATCGGGGTAGGCATAAGGTCGTACGCCCAAAGTAATGCTATGACTATCGTATTGAATAATCCCAACTTCCGGTTCTGGACTATCCAAGACATCTGGCATTGCTCTTAATTCTTCGAGGATAATTTCTTTGACTTTTGGAAAACTCTCGGCATAAGGCATCGTCACTTCTAATTCCATTCGGATGAATCCTTTTCGAGAAAGATTGGTGACGATATTATCAATGATCTGACCATTTGGAATGATCAAGGTTTTTCTACCTGGTGTAACGATCAGCGTATTGAAAATCTGAATTTCTTCTACCTTTCCAAATTTATCACTTACTTCTACCCAATCTCCTACTTTGTAAGGTCGGAAAATTAAGATGATAACGCCTGCTGCAAAGTTTCCCAAACTTCCTTGCAATGCCAGGCCAACGGCAAAACTAGCCGCTGCGAGCACTGCTACAAAGGAAGCCGTTTCGATACCAACGATCCCTGCTACACTAAAAACAAGCAACACCTTCAGACCAATATCCACCATGGATAAAAGGAAAGGTTGGAGGTCTGGGCTAAAACTGGCCGCTTCCATTGTTTTTCGGGCGAGGGTAACGACTTTTTTGATGACCCATAGACCAATTAACAATACCGCAATGGCTTTTAGCAAAGGCGGTGCATAGCTAATAACAATCTGGTAGAACGACTCCCAATACTGGGTAATATCTTCAGGCATGGTATAAAATTTTGCTTTGAAAAGAAATGTTAGGTTTGGGCTAGGCGGCTAATTTAATATTTTAGAATTATTTTCCAAGACTTCTTCTGTTATATTTAGTTCGTAAATTTATATTTTAAACAAATTCAGTACAACAAA
Source organism: uncultured Saprospiraceae bacterium (assembly GCA_938015925.1). Lineage (GTDB taxonomy): Bacteria > Bacteroidota > Bacteroidia > Chitinophagales > Saprospiraceae > CALLVY01. The sequence goes on along the minus strand of CALLVY010000332.1, from coordinate 4,173 downwards.
GCCCAAAACATCAAGAGGTCAAAGCAAATATAATTTACTTTGACCTCTTCCTCTTTTAACTAGGTTTTCCCTTGTTAAGGGACAACATTTAACTACTCTTAGTATCGCCTAAAAGTATAAATCTTATGAATGATCTTCCAGTGTCCTTCTACTTTTAATAGGATCAAATAGTCGGTAAATATTTTTTTAGCCCCAGGCATATCAATTTCTATCTTTGCCATTGCGGCATCCTTTTCGTAGTCTAGGGAAACAATTTTTCCAATCCGATTGCTTTTTCTGACAATCTTGAGGTAATCCTTCCCCGGCCATACTTTGAGACTGCCATCTTCTTTTGTAGAATAAAGATTTAAATCTTCGTGAAAGGCATTCGCAACTCTTTCTTGATCTCCATTGGCGGTACCGTCGATATAGTCCATCAAAGTCTCGGTAATTAATTCTTCTTCCGTTTGAGCATTTACTGCTTGTACTCCACAGAGCACTAGTGCTAGCATAAAAATTTTAGTCCAATTCATTCTTTTTGTTTTTTTTGCTAAATTTAAAATAGAAGTTGTTTAAAAATAGGTAGATGATTTACCTGCCTTTGCCGGCAGGGTTTGCAAGCCATTGAATTCCAATACTTCAGCTAATTTCAACCCCCATTTTCAAACAGCTTCATAGTGTAATTCTTGATCAAATTATCGGATATGGCCATCTTCCATTTCTATGATTCGATTGCCGTAAGCTGCATTTTTTTCAGAATGACTTACTTGAATGATGGTCATTCCTTCTTGGTGTAATTCTTTAAAAAGTTCCATGATTTTTTCTCCTTGTGACCGGTGTAAATTCCCCGTAGGCTCATCGGCCAAAAGTACTCGAGGCTTATGTATGATCGCTCTGGCTACTCCTACCAATTGTTGCTGACCGCCGGAGAGCTGCGCTGGAAAAAGATCTTTTTTCGCTACCATATTGAAACGATCTAATAATTCTGCTACTCTACTTTTGCGGTCTGCTGATTTTACTTTTCGATACAAGAGTGGGGTTTCAATATTTTCGTAAACCGTGAGGTCATCAATCAAGTGGTAGGCTTGAAAAACAAAGCCCATGTGTTCTTTGTGCAGTTCATGTCTTTTACGTTCTCGAAGAGCATGGACACTTTGACCTAGTAGCTCATAAGTTCCTCCATCAGGCTGATCTAGCAAACCAATGATATTGAGTAGCGAAGACTTCCCAGCGCCACTTGGCCCCATGATCGTCGCAAAATCGCCTTCTTTGATTTCCAAATCAACTCCCCGTAAAATCCAACCTCGTTGCAATCCGTTTCGGTAAGTTCTTTCTATATTTTTTAACTGAATCATATTATGTTTCTTTGACAAAATCTAACAAATTTATTCCTCTTTCAAAGCCTTGATCGGATTGGCTCTCGCGACCCGAAAAGACTGTGCACTCACCGTCAGCAATGCAATAAGCAATGCTCCCAATCCTGCCACGGCAACAAACCACCATTGCATATCAATCCGAGAGGCAAAATCTGACAACCACCTATTCATTCCCCACCAAGAAAGTGGTGCCGCGATTAAAATACTGACTAGCAATAGGATTAAAAAATCTTTGAACAACAATCCCAAAAGACTTTCCATAGAAGCTCCTAACACTTTGCGGATACCAATTTCTTTCCTTCGTTTCTCTGCCATAAAAGCGGACAAAGCGAATAATCCCAAACAGGATACAAAAATAGCGAGCAAAGAAAAAAGCGCAAAGACATTTCCGAAACGCTGATCATCGGCATATTGCTTGGCAAAGTGTTCGTCGAGGAAAAAGTATTCAAAAGGGTTTTGGTCAAAAATCTGAGACCACTTTGCCTTTATAGCACTTAAAGTTTCTGGAAAACCTTCTGGCTTAAATTTGACAGAAATATAATTGGGTATGTTGCCAGAACTTGCTATTCGAAGTACTAGCGGCGTAAAATCTATCTTAGGAGATTCCTGATGAAAGTCTTCCACGACTCCTACGACTTCCAAACGGTCGCCCCAAAAATTGATATGCATTCCAACGACTTCCTCTTTAGTTCCTAATCCTAGTAATTCTACCGCCGTTTCATTCAGCATACAAGCCGTACTATCTGTATGCAGTTCTTTGACCATTTTCTTTCCGGCGACTACCGCAATTTCATAGGTATCCAGGTAATCAAAATCGACACCAACGGCTTGAAGATTTTTAGAGGTTCTTTCATCTGCCCCCCACTTCCGAATTCCTCCGGCGGTCCAGCCAAATTGACTTCCGGGTACATTTCCAGAGGTAGAAATCCAATTTATTTTTGGTTGCGTTTTTAGTTCCTCTTTAAAGGTTTCGAATTTGCCCCAATAAGTAGAATCTACAATGGTAGGCGCTTTTAAAACCAAGGTTTGTTCGATATTGATCCCTAAGTTTTCGGATCGCAAATGACGGAGTTGGTAGAAGACTACGATGGTTCCGATAATCAAAGTAATGGAAGTAACAAACTGTGCGACCACCAAACCTTTTCTTAATAAAACGCCTCTACCTTTTGTTGGATTGACACTGCTTTTCAAGACAGATATGGGTTTAAAAGAAGAGAGTACAAAGGCAGGATACAAACCAGCCAGTAAAGTTCCTCCAAGAAAAATCATCAAGATGCTTAAGCCAACCGTTGGACTAGAAAAAACATTTAAAGGAATTTCTTTTCCAGCCAAGTCCTCAAAGTAAGGCATCAGCACTTGAGCCAATCCCAGGGAGAGAAAAATTGCAAAAACATTTACCAGCGAACTTTCGGTCAAGAACATGCTGATCAGATCACTGCGGTTAGAACCTACTACTTTTCTAACGCCTACTTCTTTGGCTCTGGTTTCGGCTCTGGCCGTAGAAAGATTGATATAATTAAACCAGGCGATAAGCAATACCAAACTACCGATGATCATCAAAAACCATACAGCATTGGCGTCGCCATTGGGTTCCATTTCAAAAAGGATATTGGAATTCAGGTGAATGCTTTTTAAAGGCTGAAGCACATAGGACATATCTGCATTCATACCTCTTAAATCCTCTCCATATTGCTCATCAATCAAGGGCTGAAACTTGGCTTCCAAGGCTGCGGCGTCTACTCCTTCTTTCAATAAAAAATAGGTATAAAAACCATCCCAAAATGGAGCTGTTTCAGAATCATCTTCGGGCACTAATATTTCGGAAAAGGTACTATAGGACAAAAGTATGTTAGCACTCATGTGGCTATTGACCGGCATGTCTTTATAAACCCCTGTTACTTTAAATTTTTGATCGCCATCTGCGCTAAAAGTTTTACCCATTGGATCTTCTGCTCCAAAATATTTTTTGGCTGCGCGCTCTGAAATAACTGCGGTTAGGGGTTCTTTTAAGCAGGTCATTTTATCTCCCGCAAGCAATTCATAAGAAAAAATATCAAAGAAGGAAGCTCCCGCAAAATACATCTTCTCTTCCCGCAAGCTCTCATTACCTATGATCACTGCAACCTCTCCTGCTCCCCGAACTTTGACATAGTCTTCGATCTCTGGAAAATTTTCTTTTAAAACCCTTCCGGCTCCTGCAGCTCCTGCAGCAAACTCCATGGTCAGATTTCCATCTACATAGCGATTTGTAACTACCCGGTGTATGCGGTCGGCTTTTTCTTGAAAGTTTTCATAGCTTTTTTCAAAGGCCACATATTGCCAAATCAGTAAGGCAGAAGTCATTCCTACCACCAAGCCAAGTAGATTGATTCCCGTGATATACTTGTGCTTCAATAAATTTCGGATGGCTATTTTTAGGTTGTTTATAAACATGATCTTTTAGGTTTAATAGTTAAAATTGTACGGCTTTCTCAGAAAAAGAAAGTCTCTGGTCAAGGAGGTACTTTTTATTTTTTGCTGAACGAAACCAGAAGCTATAAGCAATGTAAACGGGATAAGCTCCGCCAAACATTAATACAAACATTAAAAGGCCCGCAAGCGGAATCAAAGAAATCAGAAAATCTAAAACTAAGGCCCAAGTCCCTATCAAAGCACACCAAACAAAAGCAGAAAGGATTGCTCCGAAGAAGAGGGCTAAAAAACTCTCTACGAGTACGGATCTAAGAATCGCTTTAGCAATTTTTTTCTTCTGCCAGACCAGTAAGTTTTTTGCTAAAGTCATGCGCATTACATTCAGCGTAACAAAAGCGGAGAACAG
>CALLVY010000331.1 GCA_938015925.1 uncultured Saprospiraceae bacterium | reverse complement strand
AAAAAAAGGCTTTGCCAGGTTAATGACAAAGCCCTTAGCGTTATAAGGCCTTAATTGAAAGGTCTCTTTAGAAGTATCGAGGCGTATTGATTTTCTTGGTACTGAAATGAAAGTCATAACCAAGCATTACCTCAAAAGATCCATCATTAAATTGTTGTAGATCAGAAAGGGTGTAATCATAGGCGATGCCTATTCGCAAACCATTTCGTAAATTATAAGCTGCCCAAATATCCGCAGAATCGGTACTACTATCTCCACCAAAAGCCTGAGCTCCAAAAGCAGATCTAAAAGAAAGCCCAACCCATAAAGCATCGTAAAACAATACGGATAAATCTAAGTCAAACTCTGTCGGTGCACCAATGGAAGAAGACGTTTGGCTGGAATTAAACTCGCCAAGTAATCCTACGCTTTTTACGAGAATGGAAGGTTTAAACATCATTCCCGGAGCAATAGGTAATACAACGCCCGCTGAAAAATAAAAGTGTCGATATAATTTGGCCCATTCGTCTGTCGCAACAGAAGGGCGATCTTTTTGTAAATCAAAATTGACTAGTCGAGGTACCGAAAAGCCCACATAAAATCGAGGCGCATAATAATAAAGCCCTGCTCCTACATTCGGAATCCAACGATTCAAATTTTGTGTAAAAACATTGTCCATCTCCTGGGGATCCTTAAACTTCAAATCCGTCCAGTCTGAACGCCAATTTTGTACACCTCCTTGTAATCCAATAGACAATTTTCCTCGCCCAAAAGCTACCCGATAAGCATAGGCAGCATTTAAAGTCGTAGAACCAGAAGATCCAATTTTATCATTGAACACACTAAAACCCAATCCTACCCGCTCTCCGGCAGGAGCATGAACGGTCATCGATTGAGTCGTCGGTGCGCCTTCAATCCCCAACCATTGATCTCTGTAAAGTGTTCTGACAGAAAGATATTCATAGCTACCAGCGTATCCCGGGTTGAAAACCAAGCTATTAAACATATATTTTGTAAACATAGGATCCTGCTGTCCATAAGCTTGGATTCCTAGCATCAAAAGTACTAGTAGGGTAAGTGTATATTTTCTCATAAAAATTATTTGTAATCTGTTTTCTTATCTTATAAAAAAGACAAAAATCATGCCTTTAACTACTGATTATCAGGAATTAGGGCTTTAGCCGCGTTTGAGAACAGACTAGTTTTTACGAGCAATAAGATTTAGAGGAAATTCGAATTTGGACAAGGAAGCACTTACTTAACAAGAGCGGAAAATAAAAAGGCTCTTTAAAGCGTAGAAAAAAGAATTAGTCCCCCCAATCTTAATTCCGGCTATAAAGAGCACTTTAGTTCTTAGACCTATTTAAAAATAAGAAACGAATATTCGGAGTCTACCAAATATTCGTTTCTTATTAACACTATCGTTGTATTTGCAGGTACCCATTAAACGTCTGCGATTCTCCATCGGTGACGATATAGAAATAGGTGCCATCGGGTAAAGGTTGGCTATTCCAGGAACCATCCCAACCATTATTATTGGTATAGCCTAGTTCTTCGTAAACCAGATTTCCCCAGCGGTTGTAAACCTTGACGGTATTATTAGGGAAACGTTCTATCCCAAGTATAATCCAGGTCTCATTGATGTTATCTCCATTCGGAGAAAATCCGGTAAAGATGTTTAAATCCGTACACATGATTTCGATGATGACCGTGGCCGTATCCCAACCAACTTCGTTCTGAATGGCATACTTAAAACTATCGACGCCATCACAGAATCCAGGATCGGGCAAGTACACCAGATCAAAGGCCGAACTCGAAACGCTACCATTCAAGGGCTGATCGAGAATAATGATATTGAGTAAATTTCCGTTTATCGTATCGTTCAACAGGATTTGAATATCAACGGAAGTAGCACTAGTCGTCATCACTGTATCATTGACTGCGACGGGAGGCAGACTATCAATTTGAGGAATCGCCGTGACGTATAATAAGGTCGTATCACAAATCCCAAATTCATCACAGATGACCAAGCAGGCAGAGTCAAGCCCAGGACTAATTCCTTCATAAACGACACAAAGGCTATCCGCGTCGAGGAAAAATTCTACAAACAATCCTGATCCACGATCACAATAATTGTAAAAGGTATCTACACTTCCCAATAGTTCAAAATCATTCAAACAGATGGTATCAAAATCATTGACAAATATCGTCGTATCTATAATCTCTGTCGTCGTCTGAATAACCCCGACCGACAAGAAAGTGGTATCACAAAATCCGGCCGTATCACAGACCACCAGACAAGCTTGTTCTGCACCCACTGCGAGTCCGGTATATTCAATACAAACCGTTCCATCAATCAATTCAAAATCGACAAATGTACCAGAAGCAGATTCGCAGAAATTATAAACAGTATCTATTGGATTTTGGAAGAAGGTCGTATCCAGACAGAAAGTATCGGTGATGCCTACATTGATAAATACCGGAATCGTCTCGGTCTCCGGGATCACGTTTATAACGATAATACTCGTATCACAAATCACTCCATCACATAGTTCTAAACAGAAGGTATCTTGTCCTAGTAGAATACCGCTATATTCAATGCAATTGGTTCCGAAAATAGCTTGTACAAATGCGTTTCCATCGTTATCACCCGGACAAAGATTTTGCACAGAAACAATCGGTAATAATCCAGGAAAGCAAATCGTATCCGTTTCTCCAACAACAACCGTCAGCAAGGTATCGAAGGGCGGCGGAGTCATCATCGTATCACAAACGACTTCTACTTCAAAGTTAGCGACACAAACATTTACGGTATCTGTAATAATCAAATTGTGGGTCCCTGGCGCCAGCAATAAAGCAGTCGCATCATTGATTACCTGAGCAGGAATATTAGGGACAGGACTACCACTAGCCGTGATCACCAAATCGCCATAGTCACTTCCTGGTGCTCCACCGACAATCACGAAACCAAATAATTCCCAGTTTCCTGCGGGATCCCAGACCATCATCGAATCCGCCAATTGATCTACCGTGGTAAAGAGCGGAATAGTAAAGACTACCCCATTGACTTCCCACTCCAGCAATTCAAAAAATCCAGGCGCTCCAAGTGGAGCTGCTACATATTGGTAGCTGGTATCAATTACACAAGGTTCAAAGTTTCCGGTAAATGCCATGCCATTGTCTACAAAAGTAAAATCTTGAAAATCGATAACGGGAATATCTACACAAAGTCTGGCAAATCCCTGGCAACTATCTGCAAGCAAAGTATCTGCTCCAGTATAAATAGCTTGGCAAGGTCCTGAGACTACCGAAACAATAATTACCGTAGTATCACAAGATGGGATAATGTCATTGCAAATCACCACCGTCATGGTATCAATAAAATCTCCAAAGCTTCCTGCGAAGGGAGTATAGTTGACACAATTGCCTGTGATCGTCAGATCACCAGTAGCATTGATTGGCGTTTCAAAAATACTGGAGCTGGTAAATACACCTCCGATTTCTGAAATATCCAAACAACTATCCACTGCATTTAATTCTATCGTGGTCAGATAAATGGTATCATTTTCTGGCGCTTGTGTTGGCGTCACGAATACATCGTAGACAAAACAAGTCGTATCACTCAGAGTACCAAATTGTGCGATTACACAAATGGTATCCAATCCAGGAATGGCATTAGAATTATACTCCAAACAACCATTCGCATCCAGCGTCCACAATCCCAAATTAGAAGTCCCATTCGTTGTTCCATCTAGCAATACATAGGTCGTTAAAGTTTGGTCAAAACAAGATTCCAATTGGAAGCAATTGATGTCCTGACTATTCACCGGAATTATTTCAGTAATGGTTTCAACATTCGGGCAAGCCAAACATTCATCCACCACAATCAGATTTTTTGCAAGTGCCTGACAGGTATTGAGATCAGTAACGGTTAAATTATAAACTCCTGCTACAAGGCCCGTACGATTTTGTCCATCATTGGTACCAGGTATATCTTCCCAGTCAAAAGTAAATCCACCAGAGCCTCCATTAACCACAATAGTAATCGTACCATCATCGGTACAGGTTTGTTGGTTAATCGCTGCGACCACATCCATGCTTTCCGGGCTTTCCACTTCAAAACAAGATTCAGCAGCCAGGCAGCCAGAAGCATCACTGATGAGGATACAATAAGTACCTTCTCCTAATGTTCCGTTCTGATAATCGTTCGTTCCATCCGTGATGATGGTATCGGCAGGGAATTGAAACCCAGCATCATAATTGACTTGAAAATCAACACTAGCATCGGCATCACCAGCGCAAGAAACGAATAATGGAGAACTTGAGATTAAACTAATTTGTGCATCCGCATTCACCATTTCTGTTAAAGCAAAAGTCGTCGTCGCCACACATCCATCGGGTCCAAGATCGGTGACCGTAATGGTGTAAACTCCTGCGGCCAAATCGGTACGTGGAGTCCCTACTCCACCATCATTCCATTGGATATCGTAATTGCTACTTCCACCCACGATTTGAAAATCTACGGTACCATTGGCTTGATTACAAGCAGGTTCTGCTACAATAATCGGAGTGGCATCTAGCAAGTTAAGTTCTTGAATTTCTACTTCTACAATATTGGTACAACCTGTTTGCGGATCCGTTACCGTAACGGTACAATTTCCAGCAGGTAAGTTGGTTGGATTAAATCCAAAAACACCATTACACCATTCGTAGACAAAATTAATAGGTTCTAAAACCGCAGCACCATTTTCTCTGGCACAAAAGGCGGGGCTTGAATTTAGCAAGGTCACTTGCGGTCCATCGCTATTACCAACGACTATCGTTCTGCTAACAGAACAAGAAGGATCACCTGCATCAGCAACCGTCACTTCGTAAACGCCAGAAGGCAAGGCTCTTTTTATATTTTCATCGCCAAAACCAATATTAGGAGACCAGGTATAATTGAATTGAGTAGGATTTCCTTGCATTTCCAAAGTGATCGATCCATCTGAATTTCCACAAGTAGCTTCTACTACCAGAGTACTTAAGATTTCAGGATTGGTACAATTGAAAGGACAATTATCATTGATATTTAGTCCGGTTATCGTTCGGCTACAGCCGTTGACATCGGTGATCACTACGCCAAAAGTTCCAGCTTGTAAATCAGATCTATTTTGCGGATCATTTGCTCCTGGCAAATCATTCCAATCAAATGTATAGCCACCATTTCCTCCACTTACATCGAGTGTTACACTACCAGCTTGAGCGCATTCTTTATCTTTCAATAAAACATCTACGACAATCGGATCGGGCTCCACTACCTGAAAACAAGACTGTGCAGCCAAACAACCATTCGCATCGGTAACCAACAAACAATAATCTCCAGTTCCCAATAAATCATTGACTCCATAAGTGTCTATTCCATCAGAAATCGAAACACTTTCCGGGCCCATAAATCCAGGATCTAAAACAAGGTTGTAAGAGATTTGCGCATCTTGTGAACTAGCACACAAAGTATTAAATACTGGAGCGATTGTAATTTGAGCACCAACTACTGCATCCGTCAAGGTAAAGGTTATTGACTGAGCACAAGCATTTGCATTATCGGTAACGGTTACGACATAAACCCCAGAAGATAAATCCGTTCGAGTCGCATCTGCTCCCCAGCTATAAGTGTAATTCCCACTTCCTCCCGATACATTTAAAGTAACGGAACCATTAGATTGGTTACAATCTGGTGCGGCATTTACGACTGGGTCTATTTGTAAAGTATTTTGTTCTAAAATTTCTACCAAAATCGCACTTGGACAAGGAGGCACTGTTTGATCAAAAACATAAACTTCATACACTCCTGCCGGAAGATCATTTCTTGTATTTCCTTGAAAGCTATCAAAGGCCCAGGCATAAGTATGAACATCAGGAAGAAGTGTGGCACTACCATTAGAAGCAGAACAACTAGCCGGAGTCGTACTGATACTCGAAACCTCAGGGCCATCTTCATTGGAGATAACCAAGTTTACTTCTATGGAGCAATCTGCAAAAATAGGATTGGCAATTTTTACTTTGTATGCTCCCGCAACCAAATCGGTACGGATATTATTAGTAGCATTTGGAGTCCCATTATCTGGGGTCCAGGTAAAAATATAATCGGCAGGATTTCCTTGGACAGTAATCGCGGCAGAGCCATAAGCTTGTCCGCAATTAGAACCGAAGGTAAGAATGTCGATTACTTCAGGTTCTTCACAAGAACAGTTGTCGATAATATTTACATTTAAGGTACTGGTACAAGCATCTACATTAGATACCGTTACGGTGTAAAATCCCACACTCAAATCATCTCTGGATTCTCCGCTGCCACCATCACTCCAAGCATAAGAATAAATGGCAGGACTTAAAACAGCCCTTCCATTTGCCACACCACAGGAAGCAGGAAAAGTACTAGCAATGGTAGCATCCGCAACAGAGCTCACATTGATTTGCGCACCCGCAACATCCAATGCTCCGCAGATACTTCCGCCTCCTTGAATCAGCATGCTATTGATATCAAAACCAGAAGTAACTCCAGGAACTACACTGATCGTCGGATCGAGCGTTAGCGGATTAAAAACCAAAGTATGTATGGTATAAAAACCAGTAGTAGCCACTACAAATTGAGGAATGGTACTCACCTGTTCGATAATCAAACCGGTACCAGAAGTCAAAACATATAAAGTACTAAAACCATTAGGCACCACACTATTTCCTGCAGGAACTGCTGCGATCAATTGTGAACCAGACGCACAATAAAGAGCTGCCTCCGGAGTGATGCTTCCTGCATCTGCATTACAGCCGCAATTATCGACTACCTCTATATTATCATCTACAATCGTACAACCATTATTATCGGTAACCGTCACTTTATAAATTCCCGGATTCAAATCGATTCTATTAAAAGGATCATTATTTCCCGGAAGGTCTGCCCAATCAAAATTAAAAGGACTTGAGCCACCACTTACAGAAAGGAATATCCTTCCTTTGTTTATACAATTGGCATTAATGATATTTGGATTGATGTCCAATTCTGCGGCAACAGCAACATTGACCACTATCGTTTCGGTACAAGTGCCATCACTAATTTCTACGGTATAGTTTCCAGCGTTCAAAGGATTCGCTGAAGTAATAATCGGGTTTTGAAGATTGGACGAAAAACCTCCGGGGCCTGTCCAACTGTAAGTCGTACCTCCATCTGCAAATAACAGCAAATCATCGCCACCACAAACCGGGCTATTGGAAGAAGCATTTCCACCTCCACCAAGAGACATCACTGTGATTTCTTGTTGGTCTACGGTCTGGTTACCACAAGCATCTGTTGCGGTCCAGGTTCGAACTCGGACAAATCCACAATTGGCTCCGGGGATATCTTCTTCATCTATTGCAATCGTTACATTTGGGTCACAATCATCTGTGGCCGTAACGGTAGCGACAGGAGGAATGACTTCTCCTTGTCCCGGGTCAACGGTAATATTATCTGGAACATCAACTAAAGAAGGCGGAAGAATATCTTTTACGGTGATAATCTGTACATCGGCGATAGAATTGCCACACTCATCATCTGCACTCCAGGTGCGAATGATGAGGTAATTATAAAGACTGCATTCGTTGCTAGTCCCTTGGGTACTACTTGTGGATAAAGTAATGACTACATCCTGACTCCAATTATCTGTCGCCGTAATATCGGTGTAGATAACTGGTGGATCAGGAATAGTATTGCAATCGCTGGTAATGTCATCAGGAACTCCATTGAGCTGTGGCGACTCGATATCTTTTAGACCTGCATCAATAGTGTTGACTAGTTTATTATTTTCAACAACAAAAACAGGAGTAACTCCAGTACTAGGATCAGGGTCACTATCCACTTCGATATCGGTACCTTCTTCTTGCGCGGTAAAATCCAAGCCTGAAGCAGTGAGTGGCAAACCAAAAGTAACCTGGTAGTCTCCGGCTTCTAAATTATTAAAAGCGTAAGCACCAAATTCGTCGGTTAATGTTGTTTCATTAATAATTTCATTAAAGACATTTGTACCGGTCAAGGTAACAGGAACATCTCTTATCCCTTCTTCTCCAGCATCGATGATCCCGTCTTGATCGCAATCCAGCCAAACCAAATCACTAATGGTACTTCCTCCCAAGGCTTGGGTGGCAGTAGTATTAGTATTTGTTTGGGAAAAGAAATGCATCCATTTCAGATCAAAGACTCCCACACCTATTAGTTGTGAACTGTTTTCAATAAAACAGGAATAGATCATTGGTTCGTAATCCACTAATCCTTCCCTGTCAGCATCGGCATGGCCAATGATTGGCGCAGTAAGCATCAACATCAATATCACTGTGGATCGAATCCATGAAGTGAGTTTTGGTAGTTTTTCCTCATCTTGGGGAGAGGATTGAGGCTTTGAGAGACAAATTGCAGTAATAGCTTGTCTATGTAAGCTCATAGCATTGTAAGATTCGTAAGTAAATATGTTAAATTCTTTCTTCCGTTTTGGTAAAATCCATGTCACAAATCTAGCTATTCCTTATTGCTCCAGAATAAAAATAGATTGTGTGAATGAACCGAGCGTTTATGTTGCAATAATCAAGCCATAGACTTGGTTTTCGCGCTATCCCGCTATCTTAAAAATATTAGAGTGCCTTCATTTCGTCGAAGTTGATTTAAACCAATGTATAAATCAATGAAAATCAAAATAAGCACATTCAAACACCTTGATTCTCTTGATTTTATATCTATTCATTTTTTTATGACTAAATAAAATAGATACTATCAAAAGTGCAAAAAGCAATGTTTTCGGGAGGAAAAAGATCAAAGAAATATATCAGCAAAATATACAAATCAATGTCACAGTTATCATCAATGTTTTTTATTCTGGTTTTTACCAAAATCCTCCTAAATGAGGAAACAATTGTTTACTGTAGGAAAAGGAATGGAGGATAAAATATATTCCAGTCTGGTTATTAAGGAGGATAAAATGGATGTAAGCGACTGGTTATCAGTTTATTTAGTTTAGCAAAGATAGGGAAAAAGCAGGGCTAAGTAAAGCTTTTCTAGCAAAGGCAAATGGCCTATTCTGTCACAAAGATTCCAAATCTACTTAGCTTCTTATTGTTCAACAACATACACAAGAGAGAAAAGGATAATCTATTATCATTTTTTTTAGAAAATACCCGAATTGGGGTAATAGGCTAATAAAATGGACTTATGCAGAAGGACGTATCCCTTTTACTTCATGAGTTTCCCCTTCCAAACCCAAAAAAGTATTTGGAAAAACGGCCCTGGCTTCCTCCAACAAGGGACTTAGATCTTTATAGCGAGAACTATAATGTCCGAGTAGTAATTTTGTCACATTCGCTTTGGCTGCAATGGTCGCCGCTTCCTGGCAAGTGGAGTGTTTTGTATACTTAGCCTGTTCTAAGCGTTCATGCAAAAAGGTACTTTCGTGATACAACAAATCCACACCTTTTATATATGGAATGATGGATTCAAGATAAATCGTGTCCGAACAATAGGCATAGCTTCGTGGAGTAATGGGAGGAAGTGTTAATTGATCATTGGGAATAAGCGTTCCACCCTCCGATGTAAAATCTTGTCCTTCTTTTAAACTTTTGATTTTAGGATATGGAATATTATATTTTTCAATAGCCGCTCCTCTAATCTTTTTCAGGCGAGGATGTTCTCGAAATAAAAAGCCCGAACAAGGTACCCGATGTTCTAAAGGAATCGAAAACACCGTCAAAACTTCATCTTCAAAAATCGGCTGAAAAATAGTCGGGTCTATCACTCGAAATTCAAGGGGATAAGATAAAATCGTCTGCGTCGCATTTAATTGCACCTCTATCATCTCCTGCAAACCTGCGGGAGAAAAAACCTGTAAAGGCCCTGTTCTCTTCAAAAGACTCATCGTCGTAAGCAAACCAATCAAGCCAAATACATGATCGCCATGTAAGTGGCTGATAAAAATTTGATTGATCTTTTGTTTACCGATGTTATTTTGGCTGAGTCGAAGTTGAGTGCCTTCTCCACAATCGATGAGGTATTTACGCTTCTGTACCCTTAATACTTGAGCACTAGGAAAGCGATCATTAGCTGGGATGGCTGAATTACTTCCTAGGATGGTCAATTGAAACTGCATATGATAAAGAGGTAAAAGTAATGTTCCAATAAACCTCAATTGATGACTGATTCCTTATGAGTCAAAAGGGGGAACTTATTTTTCTACATTACCAAAAAAGAATAGTGCTTCTCAAGAAGCAAAAGAAACAGCTTTTGAATAAATGGGAATTTATCCCAAAAACATAGGTCTTACTGCTAAGGAGTCGGAATTCTAATCGTCTGTATCTGCCTTCAATTCCCGCTCTATTTCTTCCATCAGCACATAATCAATGGATTCCTGAACAGTTGGAATGACCGTTAATACATCCTCAAGGCGAGTGATTTTGATCAATTTCTTGACATTCTCATGCTCAATTCCGGTCAGTATAAACGTCCCTGAATCATTCCACAAACGATTGGCCGTTAGGATGGCACTTAATCCTGAAGAATCGGCAAACTCTACTTCCGATAAATCAAGAATAAGGTTGTGAATACCTTCATTTCGCAATATCACAAATTCTGATTTCAGATTAGGTGCGATAATCGTGTTAAGGTTTTCTTCTTCTAATTTTAACAGGCTGTATTTCTCCTGCTTGTCTATGCTAAATTTCATACTGGGATTACGTTTGCCAGTCAATTAAGTACCCTGTC
>CALLVY010000330.1 GCA_938015925.1 uncultured Saprospiraceae bacterium | reverse complement strand
CTTCAAGCGCTGTCGCACTTGTCCCTGCGGGATCGTTCACTCATTCCCCTTAATAGCTGAGGCTATTAGGGTCCGAGCGTTCCTCGATTAGAATAAAAATTCAAGGCTCAAAAAATTCATTAACTTTTGTTACACGGTACTTAAGTCTTGTTTGTCAAAATTTCATCTTCCTTCCTGCTAATACCCAAAAGAGAATAAAAATTTATTTGGAGAGGGAGCTTATAGCATAGGTTCCCTCTTTTTAGTTTTAGCAATTGATCAATTTTCGATGGATTTTAAAAAGCCTAAGGCTTTGCTTATATTGGGGAATAGATAACGTAGTCAAATGCTCCCAATTCCTTCCTGGAGCAGAAAAATACTATGGAAAAAACGACCATTTTACTCAGCGATCGAGAATTGAAGTATGCTAAAAAGCAATTTAGAAGTGCTGCTCTGCAAGTGAGATTGCTCTGGCCAACTTTTGTCTTTATTGCCTTGCTTGGGGGATTTATTATTTGGATGGAGGAACTATTGGTGGGGAGTTTATTGATGCTTTTAGGAATCGCTGGAGCTATTTTTTTTAAAAGATATAGCGATCAATCCAACTTTGTGGTAAGAAAAGAAGCCGTGCTAAAAAAAGGATCGATCCGAATGTCAGATGGAGGGAGTAAGTCTACGGAAGGGGCTTATGGTTTGTTTTTGGGGAAACAAGGATTGCAAACACCAGATGGATTGGAATTGTTTTTTGAGGATCTGGTAAGAGAATATAAGGGCAAAAAAGTAAGTGTCAAACTAGCGGTTTGCGATTGTACGATAAAAGAAAAAAGCTATCAAGTGTATACGCCCTTGCGGATCGAAGATGATTTTTGTATCGATGAGGCGATAGATTATCATGGTCCTCATTTTTTAGTTTTACCTACTTTGCTTTTGTATTGGAACCTCTTTCTCTTTATGATTTTATTTGGCATTGGTGCCTGGATTGCTTTTGTGATTAGCGGAATTTTTCCGAATGAATTTCTTCAGAATGTAATATTCTTTCTGCTTTTAATATCTTTCTTTATCCTTGGAAGTTGGGGGTATTCGAAAATTTTTCCTGATAAAAGGCAAGAACGATTGCGAAGATTATTGGCAGGGAATCGAGATTTTGTTTGA
This sequence comes from uncultured Saprospiraceae bacterium, assembly GCA_938015925.1. Taxonomy (GTDB): domain Bacteria; phylum Bacteroidota; class Bacteroidia; order Chitinophagales; family Saprospiraceae; genus CALLVY01. Next base: position 1,422 of record CALLVY010000330.1, on the reverse strand, counting down.
CTTAATATAATTTCATAAGAAATCAACATTATAATTTTTATCCAAGAACGTCATTCTTTAACCTTTTCTAAGTTCCCAAACTGATGAGAAACTCCCTTTTCTTCCTGTCTCTATTGTTGCTGCTAAGCTGTTCTTCCGAACCCAAAACGGACAATGCCCTTCTAGAAAAAGACAAACAAACCCTAGCGGAATCCATGGATTCTTATAAAGTATTGATGTATCGTTTTGGAAAAATAGCGATTCGATCTAGCGCCTTAGAGGAAGCTCCCAATCCTGAGTTCGCTTCTTTTAAATCCAAATTGGAAAATGTAAATAAGAAATTGATGAAAGGCGACAGCATCAATTTGTCAGGACTTTCCGCCATGGATTATATCGGAATTTATCGAGACTATCGCTCCATGAAAGAATATATCGAAAAAACAGATGAAGATGATTTTCCTACTTTGGGACAAGTAATGGAAAAAAAAGATGCCGCTAAAGAGGGACGAAAAGTAGAGGTATTAAGTCAAGCACAAAAAGAATACAACCAGAATTTAGAACATGCTTTCCTCAGTGCCCTGGTTTTGTTTTCCAGAGACTTGGGAAAGCAAATTGCATTATACGAAAGTCATAAAACCAAACCCATAGAATTGCCCGAAAGTGAAGAGAAAGCCTTGATGCAATTTTTTCGCGGCTTTTTATTTTTTGATAAAGGACTCTATTATTTATCGGAAGACGAAGTGACCAAAAACATCGACTGGTTGGAAGCCAATCCAAAAATACCTTTGCCTTATTCGCAGCAAATATTTGCACTCGGCGGCGCAAAAGGACAAGGACACCTCGGTCTTCATGCTTTCAATTATTTGTTTAGAGGAATAGATCGACTGATGATGAAACGGGAGATTGATGAAGAAAGAGGACTAAAAGATTTGGAAGTTTTTCTCGCTGATTCCAAGCAGTTGGGCATGGACAATGAAGCCATCTGGGCCATTGAAAGTTATCTCTACCTCAAACAAGAGCAACCCGAAAAAGCAATTGCCGCTTTGTCCAAATTGAAAAGCAGTGGAATGCTTTCTGCCAATGAAAAAAAGGCCATCGATGAATCCATTGCTTATTTGCAAGACAGAGAATCAGGGAAAGTTCTAAATGGCGTCTACGACAAATATTTTTTAAGTAAGATCGTCAGCAAGTATATGGTTTCCCTTTTGGCAAAAGTAGACTGGCAACAATTATTGAAAAATAAAAAAATCCCACACACGGAAGAAATTTTTAAAACCGTCAATTCCTTTAAAGGGTTTATGGTCAAGATGGAAGATTATGCGAGTGGCGAATCATTGAAAGAAGTCGGAAAAGGATTGCAAGAAACGGGAACTAACCTTTGGGAAAAAGCGAAAGAAAGTTTGCAACAAGAATAAAATAGAATCGATGTACAAAAATGGCAGT
>CALLVY010000329.1 GCA_938015925.1 uncultured Saprospiraceae bacterium | reverse complement strand
TTTTCTCGCAAATTTACTGCGTGAACTTCCGCTGTCGGTTTCGCTGATGTAGGTCGCTCGATCGTAAAATAATCTGCGAAATCTGCGCGATTTGCGGGACACCTAATTTTTGTCCTGTACTCAGGTCTGCAATATAACTTTGAGAAGATAGGAAAGCAGTATTTCTCTGCCTCTTTATAGGTGCTTTGCTAAATCATTAGCAAAGCGTTTGTCTACTACTTTGCGAATCGCAGTGATTTTTATCCGCCACCATGCATTAGCTTAGGTCATGCATTCACTACATTTTGAATGGTCAGGTCTCTATTTCTCAAATCCAAACCTCCTTCTAAAACGGATTTTAGATTGGTCAGGTAGAAAGTCCAACCATTCGAACAGGCAACATGTAGGTTTTCTTTTGGATCGAGGTTTTCTGGAATTTTGGATTGGGTAAGGTTGACAAAATTGACATTTTGTTCTGTGGTAATTTCTACGCTTACGATACAATTCCCAGAGAAGGAAAATTGAAAAAAGTCCTTGTCATTAGCAGCCAGGATTTCTTTTTTTTCTGGATGATCATCACTCCAGCCATGCCACAACCATAGGAAGCGGTCGCTTGCCTGCACCAATTCTTCTCTTCCGCGCAAAGTTCCTTCTGGGCTGGTAAATACTGCTTGTCGCAAAAACCATTGTTCCAACCCTGCCTGGGTTGCCCAGGCGGCATAAAGTTTTTCAATAGAAGCATTTACAGGAATTCGGCGACTAAAGGTAGACCAGGAAGGAGGAAACATAGTTATGTATTTTTTCGATTTTCTTAAAAAAGAATGACCATTGACCACTTTAAGTCAGTGCTCCAGAAAATTAATTCATCAGAGCATACTATTTTTTACTGGCGGCAAAGACGACCTATAGCCGAACATTTAGCCACATTGGTGGTCCTAGAATAAATATACTGGCCAAAATCTACTTTATCGCTTTTTGTAAAGGACTTTTTAGGGAATTCCTTAAACTTCCTCTATAAATTAAAAGGAAAAATCGCCTTCTCCTGAAAATTTAGCCGTCAAAAGAAGTCTGGACTGGTCTGATTCTTGCAAATAATCTATCATACATAACCTACCATAGTTTTGTCCGTTCTGGACTTTCTAGCTTTTTATTTTTATATTATAATTTATTTCAATCTCAAAAGACGTATCGAATGAAAACTATGCCCATTCCTATGCTGGGAATAATCCTCCTTATGGTGTTATTTCTCCCCGCCTGCCAACTCAATGAATTTCAAGATATTGATGGCTTTGAATATGAAGCAGAATATGCTATTCCATTGGTTGATGCTTCTCTCAGCATTCAGGACTTGCTGGACAGAAGTGAATCCGACCTTACCTTTTTGACTATCGAAAACGACGGAAGCTTTACCCTCTCCTATCAGGACAGTACCAAAATTTTAGATGGAGAAGAAGCGCTAAAAAGTTTCCCTTCCTCTTTTCCTGTACCAGTACCCAACCAGCAAACTATTTTTGAATTCAGTCAAATAGATGAGATCAATATTACTTCTGCCAAATTAAAAACAGGTACCCTCGACTTTGAAATTTCTTCCAATATCGCAGAAGATCTAGACCTCACTATTACCTTTCCCGGATTAACAAAAGATGGACAAGCTTTGGAATTGACCACAAATGTGGATTATCAAGGGAGCCTTCCTGTAGAAGCCAATATCGCCGCTGTAGACTTGACGGGCTATTCGATAGTCACGCAGAATGGAGACCTCCAGGTTAATTATCAGGCCTTAGACGCCAGTAATCAAAGTAGAGATGTAGCCGTCATTTTAGGAAATGCAGACAACTGGACTTTCGAAAATATTATTGGAGAATTTAGTCAGCAAAATTTTGTCCTCGAAACAGATACCATCGAGATTGACCTTTACAATAACCAGGTCGAAGGAGAATTATTTTTCTCTGATCCTCGCCTAAAAATAAGTGTAAACAATTCCTTTGGAGTAGGTATAGCGGTGAAATTTATGCAAATAAGTGTATTGACTACCGACGACCAAGTCATTCCATTAACTGGAAATCTGATAGATGATGGTTTTTTGGTTGATGGTCCCGGAATTAATCAGCAGGGAGAAACAGTGAGTCGCGAATATATCATTGATCGCACCAATTCTAATATCGACGTTATTTTCAACTCGGAACCCAAAAAAATATGGTACACTTTAGAACTAGAAGCAGCTCCAGGAATGGGACTTAGCGATGGTTTTGTGCTGGATGAAAGTGAGGTAACGGTAGGACTTAGCTTTGAACTTCCTATCGAAGGAAGAGCCAAAGGTTTTTCTACAGAAAATATTGTGGACATTGATCTTGGGACAGAAGATGGTGAAATATTAAAAGAGGCGCAATTGAAAATAATTACCGCCAATACGATTCCTATTGATGTGGGCATCCAGGTTTATCTGCTCAACTCCGGTGGTCTCACCGTAGATTCTCTTTTCGCTGATCCCGAAACGCTTATAAGGGCTAATGCTTCGTCGATGACTTCTTTTATCGATCTGACTCCTTCCCGCTTAGCCAATTTGCGGCAGAGTAATAAAATAAAAGTCCGTTCCAATTTTTCTACACAAGACAATGGAGCGACCAATGTCATCATCAAAAATGATCAAACCCTGGATTTAAAAATGGGACTTCGAGCTACTTTGGTTCAATAAAAAAAGAGCAAAAACCAATTTAGCATTTGCGATGCATTCGCATTCCAGAAACCACACAAAATGAAAAATATCATGTTTAAAAATATATTCACTCTTCTCTTTTGTCTTTTTGCTTTTGG
>CALLVY010000328.1 GCA_938015925.1 uncultured Saprospiraceae bacterium | reverse complement strand
GACGAAAAATCGCGAATTCGTGGAGAAGTATTGGTTCATCAATGATTAATTAAACTAAACCATTGCATTGATCGCCCCAATCAATATTTGATATTGGCTAATGAATATTTCCTTTTCTATTTTTTTCTGAACACTCCTAATGATTGATTTTGAATAAATCAAAGCGGGAGCAAAGTACAAAACTAAAGTAGGAGAGTGTTTGGTGAATAAAACGTTTTACCAAAGGCAGAAATAATTAATCTTCTCCCACTAATCCACCAAGCAGATCAAAAGTCGCGATGTAAAAATTAGGATCAACTTTAAAAGAACGCACTTTCTGTTGGGTCGGAATTTCTGACCATAGCGCCCTCGGAGTAATCCATTCTTCTTCTCCATTTAAAAAGACGCGCACCGGCATTTCAAAACCCTCCACGATATTATTCCATCGAAAACGAATGCTATTATTTTTAACGACGTATTCCAGCACAGGAATTTTAGTATCTCGCAAGTATTGATCAAAAAAACCAGTGAGATCGATGCCCACTTCCCAACTCAGATAAGTTTCAATTTGAGCAGTAGAAACCGTTTTGTGAAAATACTCTTGATTAATACCTCTCAATATCGCACGCCATTTTTCATCATCCTGAATCAATTGGCGAACCATGTGCAAAATATTGGCACCTTTATAATACATATCTCCAGAACCCTCCATGTTTACATTATAGGTTCCGATGATTGGCCGATCATTCTGAATCAGTCGACGCGTACCAATGACGTATTCATTGCTTGCTTTTTTACCAAAATGATAATTGAGGTATAAGCTTTCGGAATAAGCCGTAAAGCCTTCATGAATCCACATGTCTGCTACGTCGATATTGGTAATACTATTGGCAAACCATTCGTGACCAGATTCGTGAATGATGATAAAGTCAAATTTAAAACCCCAACCACTCGCACTCAAATCTCTACCCAGATAACCATTGATGTATTCGTTGCCATAGGTTACAGAGCTTTGGTGTTCCATACCCAAGTAAGGAACTTCTACCAATTTATAAGTGTCTTCATAAAAAGGATAGGGACCAAACCAATGTTCGAAAGCTTCGAGCATCATCGGGACTTGTTTGAATTGTTCCTTGGCTTTATTGAGGTTGTCGCGAAGTACATAATAATTGCAAGTCAGTCCTCCTCTTTCCCCTTGGTATATTTCGTTGAAGTGCACATAATCTCCAATATTGATATTGACCCCATAATTATTGATGGGATTAACAACCGTCCACTCAAAAGTCTGCGAACCATCTCTATTTTTTTTGGTATTGGTCAGTTGACCATTAGAGACATTCATCAAACCTTTAGGAGCCGTTACACTAATGACCATGCCATCAGGTTCGTCATACATATGGTCTTTACAAGGCCACCAAAGACTTGCTCCGATCCCCTGGCAAGTGGTAGAAATAAAAGGTTTTTGATTATCGTCTTTGTCCCAGCTAAAACCGCCAGACCAAGGTGGGTTCGTACTTACCCTGGGCTTCCCTTCGAAGAAGACAACGACTTCATTATCTGCTTTAACGTTTTGCTTTTTGATGAGGTCCAAATAATAGACATTGCCATCGCGGGAATAGGGTACGTTTTTATTGTCTTGTAATACCTTAGTGATTTTCATAGGCTCCTGCAAATCGATTTGCATTCTTTGGGAAGCTTGGAGCACCTGATACTTTATGGTGTTTTGACCACTAATCGTACTATCTTTTAAGTTTACTTTTACTTCGAGCTTATAGTGACTCAAATCCCACCACTGTCGTTCAGGGGTGATACTGCCTCGTAGACTATCTTGCCGACTATAATGAGAATGGGAATGAGAGTGTTGTGCACTAGCTAGGAAGGTAGATAAAAGGAAAGTAAGTAGAATAATAACACGCAAATTCATGAAACGATATATTTTGTTAGCTCGTGATCTCTATTCTTGGGAAAACCCAGATGATCTTAATCCAGCTTAGGAAATGAACCCTTTTATCTCTCAGAAACCGAGTTTAATAGAAATGGAACTTACTCGGTTCTTTTCTATTTCGCCTTTTTTATATCCAAATGGGCAAAGCTTACTAGGTATCTTTCTTTCCCCCAATGCTTTACTTATTAGTATTCTTTTGCATAAATCATTCCGATTTATTCCTGACAAGTAATAACAAGGCCTTACATAAAACTTATTGAAAAGGCGTATTTGACAATTTTGACTCTCCTAAACTATTTTCAAATGTACCCAGATTTTTTGAATTGGATAAACTCCCTTGAATATTTAAGTATTAGAAATATTGGTATTGGGAATAAAATCAAGGTTTTTTAGTGCTGAAAAGAGAGAAACGCTAATGAAATGGAGGTTTTGGACTTGAAGGATGGAACTTTGGAAAGAAAATATAGCTGGGAATACCAAGGAGAAAACTTGCTTTGAAGGCGCGATAATAGGATCCGTTTAAAAAAATAGATAAAAGCCAGGCAACCTATTCGAGTTCTTCTGCACCATACCTACATAACAGCTGTTGAATACATTTTTTAATAAAACAAACTAAAATTAGAATCCTTATGATGAAGTACGCAGTTAAATTTTCTATGTTTTTGGCTTTCTTTTCCCTAAGTTTTTTTACCTCTTGTGATAAATCAGAAACCGAATCACAAGAAGTAGAGGCATTTGTTGATCAAGCATTATTAAGTGTTGCAGAAAGTGCCAGTTCCGGAGCGGATGGTTGTTACGAGTTGGTATTACCCGTTTCTATTCTATTTGTAGATGGAACTACTGCTGAAGTAGCTTCTATAGATGAAATGAAGGAAGCTTTCCGTACCTGGAAAGAGAATAACCCCGATGCGACTAGAAAAGATCGACCACAATTGGTCTTACCTGTAGATTTTATTGACGATGGAGGAGTGATTATCTCCGTAACTACCCAAGAAGAATTAAAAGAATTACGTGCTGCTTGTAGAAAAGGGCATGGACCGAAAAAAGGTAAAAGAGGCAATAAAGAATGTTCTTGCTTCGAAATCGTATTCCCACTCACTATTTCCTTTTCTGATGGAACGACCGCTGAAGTCAATGACCGAAAAGAATTTAAAACCACTGTTCGTACTTGGAAAGAAAACAATCCTGATGCAACAGAACGTCCAGAAGTCGTTTTTCCAATCACTGTACAATTGGAAGATGGTACTACAACGGAGGTGAATAATGAGGAAGAACTCAAAGCTTTGAAAGAGGCATGCAGGGATGGGGAATAATCAATAGTCTGTAAATCCGATCTTTTATATGGTTTTTCATTAGGAATGCTGGGATATTTTCCAGCATTCCTTTTTTTTTGAAAAAAAATATTTAAAACCTGCGTTTATTTTTTGTAACGAATTTCTTTAAAATTTTTAATAAAGAAAGGAGCTCTCTTTTGGGGAAGGAAAGTAGCTTGTCACAAAAGTCGATTTTTGGGAGTAGAATCCTCTTATTGTGCCATAAAAGTGTTTTAATGGCATAGGGATTGTAATTAAGGAAGCAGAACAATGATATTTCTAGTCTTCTAATTCGAGAAGATTTAGCTGATAAAACCCACAATAAATAACTCTACAGTATTTTTTCAATAAACTGGTTCCAATGGAACCCCTGCTTCTCTATGCTTAGAGGAGGCGGTAGACGAAAATTAGAAACAACTATGCGAGGGTTTAGAAAATTTTTCAAAGTTTTTATTTGCCTCTTAGGGGTCTTGCCATTTGTCAATACAGAGGCCTTAGCGAATGCGCGAATAAAAGCACTAAATAAGGCCTTGGCCGGAGAGGAAGATGAGACTAAAAAAGCGGACATCCATTCCCAGTTGGGAGAATGGTATTTAGAGAATAAAGATTTTGGTCAGGCAGAAGTTCATTTTAAAGCAGTTATTAACATTAAACATACAGAAGTTTCCCCGGCACTCAAAACGAATGCTTTACAGCAAATTGGCCAAATGCATTTTTCTGGTAAGCTCCCTGCCCGTTCCTCCAGATTTGCGATTTTTTCCTCCACGTATTTTTGGGCCATTCTTTTTAGCGGCATTTTATTTTTATTTGGATTTCAAAAGAATAAAAGCCAAACAACATTATTGAACAAAATTAGTTGGATCCCCAAAAACAAATCAGGTTTGAACAAAAATTTAAAAATGGATCAGGAAGAAATTAGTCAATTGAGATTGGAGAATCTTATGGTGGCGGAAAAAAATAAATCTCTGCGTCGGGAAAATGAAGAGCTGAAAAGGTTTGGTCATATGGCGACACATGATCTCAAAGAACCTTTACGTACGATTGGTTCTTATGCCAGTCTGATCAATCGCCGATACAAAAAAGACATTGATGAAGATGGCCGCCAGTTTTTGGAATTCATCTCTGATGGCATCAATAGAATGCACAATATGTTAGAAGATGTGATGAGTTATTCGGAGTTGGAAAAATCATTGAAAGAGGGAGAACGCGAAGTGATAGCTACCACAGATTTGATTTGTGAAATGCAGCAAAATTTGCAAATGCAAATCGAAGATAAAAATGCCTGTTTGATCATCGAAGATCTTCCGGCGATCAAAGCAGATCGAAATCATTTGTCTCATATTTTCCAAAACCTGATTAGCAATGGCTTAAAATATAACGACAAAGAAAAGCCCATCATCAAAATATCTTCTCGCAAAGAAAAGGACTTTAATATTTTTGTAGTCGAAGACAATGGCATCGGAATTGATCCTGAATTTGGCGATAAGATCTTTGAAGTCTTTCAGCGTTTACACTCTAAGGAAGAGTTTGAAGGAACGGGGATTGGGCTGGCCATTGTCAAGAAATTGATTAAATTTTACGGAGGAAATATCTGGGTAGAATCAAACAAAGGCAAAGGAAGTAAATTTTGTTTTTCTTTTCCCGTAGTTCAAAATGAAGAAGTATTCGTTTAACAAAAAAAATACTCTCATAAGAAAAGCGCCTCCGAATAATCAGAGGCGCTTTTTTTATTTGCAGTGGTTTTAGCCACGAGGTTTTTTAAAACATGGATTTCTATTGTACAACTAAAATCTGACTTTCTATTTCACCAGATGCTCTGATAATTTGCAAAAAGTAAACACCCTGCTGATAATCTGAAAGATCCAATTCTAGGCTTACCTGGCGATCATCCGGTTGGACGTTTTGCATCAATTGCCCACTGGCATTGATCAGCACTAATTCCATAACTGCTGTTTCAGCATCGGCCCATTCTACCGTCAACCAATCTGAAGTAGGATTAGGAAAAACTCGGAGTCCATTAATTGCTTTCGTTACATTATTATTTACTTCATCCAGCCCTGGAGCGTTTAGCGCAATAGTAGTGGAACCTTCCAAATCCAAAACAGCCAAATTAGCAGCGCCAGCTCTTCGAACCACTGGTGGGGTATCACCCGTAATGATTACTTCATCGATATAGATTTGATCATTATTGCCACTCGCATCACACTGAATACGGAACTGCGAATTACTGGCAAAATTATAATCCGAACTATTGATCGTAATACTGGTAGTATAAAAAGTATTATTATTAAAATCTGTTCCTCGGCGATAAGTCTGAATCGTCGTCCAACTAGAACCATCATAATACCTTACCCAAAAATCTTCATTGTTTTCCATACTTCTGGCAGCAAAACTAAAACTGATTTCGGCAGTCGTATACGTGCTCAAATCTATACTCGGAGAAGTCATCGCAGAAGCCGTCCCAGAATTGTCGCGAATTCGAATGGCATAATTTCCTTCGGCAGCATAAGAACCAGAGTAGCGAGCACAATCTGATCCACCATCCTGCCAAGCATCCCAGCCACTTTCAAAATAACCTTCCTGCAACACAGTTGGCCCAGTAGGGCTGTCGGTCGTTACAGAAATACTATTGCTGTTTCCTGATTCATTTCCTGCGGCATCCACTGCGGTGACATAAAAGTTATAAGTCGTTCCAGAGGATAAAGAAGAAAGCGTTTGACTGGTCCCCGATGCAAAAGCAACGGCCAATCCATCTTGATATACATTATAACCACTCACTCCGACATTATCAGAAGACGCCGACCAGTTGAGGTTGGTACTTGTCTGCGTGGTATTGGAAGCTGTTAAGTTGCTAGGATTGCTTGGCGCTTGTGTATCTGCCCCAGCACTTGTCGTTACAGAAATGCTATTGCTGTTTCCTGATTCATTACCTGCGGCATCAAATGCGCTGACATAATAGGAATAGGTGGTCGAAGCATTAAGGCTATTGACCACTGCGGCGTTTCCATTAACTGATCCGATATTGACACCATTTTGGTAAATAAAATAACCACTCACCCCAACATTATCAGAGGAAGCTGACCAATTGAGGGTTGTGCTGTTACTCGTGGTATTGCTAGCACTCAAGTTGCTAGGATTACTAGGCGCCTGGGTATCGGTTGTGCCACAACCCCAGATAAGTCCAGCATATTCTGGATGATCAATAAAAGGATTTCGATTGGCCTGAATACCAAAAATAGTTTCGTTGCGATCTATCTCTTTCTGACTTACCGGATCATTATTATGCCAATCTAAAAGCATAGCTACCATCCAAGGTTCGTAAGCAGGATAGCTGGTACCATTAAGTACGGCATCAGATTCTGTCGTAAAACCTTCCCATCCACCAATCAAGTTTTCGTAACGGGTCGCCATGTAAAAATATCCTCGTGCAAAATCACCTTTGTATTCATCAATTGGTTCAAATACCGAAGCGGAATAGCCCGGTATCGCAATAGAAGAACTTCCCAGGCGACTTCCATTATTGGTGATTTGTGTTTCTGTACCACCTTGAACTTCTCCGTAAGGATTATTATTTCGAACACCATTGATCCAGCCATCGGCAGGGATTACCGTAAAAATATCGGTATACATCGGTACATTGGTTGCACCTCCCCACCAGGATTTAGGAAAACTATGTTCGCGATTATAGCAGTCTCCTTCCGATTGGTAAGTACCACATTGATCACTTACAAAAGTATATTCTGTTTCTGGGCCAATTGGGTTATCGGTGTACATATCCCAAAGAATGGTTTGATTATTTCCATCATTTTGGCGATCATCGGTGCTTTGATAAACCGTCCAGAGTGCTGCATAGCTTACGGTAGTATGGTCTTTGATTAGGTTGTATAAAACAGTTTTTAAATCGGCACAAACCTGATTGCCTACCACACTATAATAACCAGAACTAGCATCTGGAAGGGTAGTAGCAGAACCACTCAATGGATTAATCGTTCGATATTCAGGAGCACCTATGCAATTGTCATTGGCAGAGAAAATAAAGAAGGTATAATTGGTAGTGTTTTGTAAAGATTGTGCATCAAATTGATTGCTATTGCTGTATTGAACGACTGTGGCATTTCCAATGGTATTTCCCGGAGCATATGTCAGTCCATCTATTGGATTTGCGGAAAGCGAACTGCTGGTGCTGTGGAGTACTAAATAATTATCGGCATTGCTTGTAGAAAAAGAACCTTGGATGTAATTGGAACCGATGGTACCGAAGCTAAGATTAGAGGCTTGGCTAGTAGGCTCAACACAAGTGTTTCCACTACCACCAACTGCCTGGATAGAAATATCATCTAAGACAAATTCATCTCGACTACCACTCCCCGCGACATCACTTCCCGACCAACGCAGGTAATAAGAAGCCCCAGGAGCCAAAGCTAGATTAAGCAGGTCAATGCTTTTATTGTTAGCCACCCAACTTGGAGAACCATCCCGAGTACTTGGGGAACTTAAGGCAAGAGCGGATTCGTTGGAATAACTGGAATTATTGCTAGAGTGAGAAAAATTGAAACTACTGCTACGGTCTTGATCATTTCGGACATAAACCTTATAGGAAATGTTCAGATCATTGATCGTGGAACTTCCATTATTGTCTATTTTTAAGGTGATCGTTCCTGGTGTCCAATCGCTACCCGTTGGTTGGATTCCGATACCAAAGTTGTTGGAACCGATATTGAAGGAATAGAGTCCACCGGTACTAGCACCGCCGTTACTTTGGCCTCGTGCAAAATCTCCACTCGTATGACTTTGTCCAAAAGCATGGGAACCTTCCGAGAATCCCGTAATGGCCCAAGCGTCTCCATCCAGTTGTCCATTTCCTGGAGAAGGGTTGAGCCCCGAACCAGAGAATGCGCCTTGACTGACGCCAGAGGTACTGCTTTGGAAGTCGATAAGAATGGAAGTGTTGGAATCATTTAAAGAAACTTGAGCAAAACTTTGCCCAGTAAATAGTAAGAAAGATAGAACAAAATAGAAAAGAGGTCTCATGTGTGTGTAGTTTAATATTTTGTAAATAGGGGGTTTCTTAAAAGCGTGCTAAGGCTTCGTTGTTTCGTAGACAAGACACTAGAAGAGGAAGGCCTTGATAAAGCCAAAATGGTAGCAGGGGAAGGAAGTACTTGTATGTTTGAATTCTGCTTTAATAGAGTTTATTCTAAATAATTTAGTATGGCTAAAAAATCGTCTTTTACTTCTCTGTCATCCCTTCCGCTAGCGGTTCCCTCACTTGAATGTCCACTGGACATTCACCAAAGGATCGTTCGCTCATGTGCTTCCCTTCCGTGGTCACGGTTCCTTCACTTTGAGTATTGTCATACTCAACCCTTTGGGATCGTTCACTCATTCACC
>CALLVY010000327.1 GCA_938015925.1 uncultured Saprospiraceae bacterium | reverse complement strand
AGACAGATTCAAATTGCGTTGATCTACTTTTATAAGGGAATCTTTGGGAGTCAAATAATAAAGAACGGGATTCTTATCTTCAATAATAATAAAATGATACTCCTGTTGATAAATCGAATGATGCACCAAAAACTTAGCCCCATCCAATTCAGGAAATTGCATTTGATGGATTTTACCCTCTTGGATATAAACCAATTGATCAAAAGTATTCACCCACAAACGACCCTTCGTATCTTCCTGGACGCCCCAAACCTCATTGTTGGGTAAACCATCTCTTATGGAATAATTATCAAATTGATAGCCATCAAAACTGGCTAGCCCTTTATCGGTACATACCCAAAGATATCCTTCCTGGTCTTGAAAAGTTTCGTAAATATGAGAACTAGGCAGGCCATCTTCTACATTATAGGTTTTAAGTATGGGCTGTTGAGTATAGCCCGAATGGAAGAAGGTAAGCAATAAAAAAATTAAGGAGCCTCTCCCAAAAGTTTTCTTATGCATGTTTATTCTTTTTTACTCCAAATAGATCAATAACACTTTCTCCGAAATAGGAGTTTGAAGTAACACACTCTTCCAATCAAGATACAATAATTTTTTGATTTAAGAAGGAGGACAAAATTATGTTGAATTAGCTTCGAGTGGATTTTTAGAATCAGGTGAGTTGGGAACAAGCAAAAGCTCGGGAACCGCAAAGCGGATGGGCTGCCAGCATAGCCTGGCTATGGCGAGCCTGCTTGCCGGAAAAGCTACCGTGTATGCATAAGTCGAATGTTATCAACTTAAGCTGCACAAAGATTATTCAAAAGAAACTAGCTAAGGCTGTTCCAAGGTCTCCGCATTCCGCACATTCTCAATCTGAGGATCACCAATAAAACTCACTTTCCCCGCCACCACTTTTTTACCTTTCCGCTGTTCCACGATCTTTATTCCTTCCCATTCTTCTCCACAGTCATTGTGCAATCGAGCATTGTTTAAAATCAAATGCCCACCAGGTTTAACGAGTATCTTAGCGCCCTTAGGCAAAGCCACCCGGCAATCAACTTTTAAAGTTGCGCCCGGATGAATGATGATGTGCCCATTCAGATCCATCGCCCTGCGCCAATGAACTTGATTGCGAATATTCATATTCCAGGTCGTATCCAATTTGCACCAGGTCGGGATGAGCAACTTACGTTGTCGAGAACCAATTCGGGCAAAGTTATAGTGGATTCTGGCCAACTGACATGGCGTCCAGGCATTTTGATTCATGTTGTAATCCATGACATTATTGGAATTGAGCGAATCGCAAGGGCCACCGTTTTTGGTGCGCTGCCAACAGTTGGGATTATTGGGGGTATCCTCACAGCCATCATTGCCTCTCCAGGTATGCCCAAGTCCTAAGACATGACCAATCTCATGATTGATCAATCCGCGAAACAACCAAGGTTGATAGCCTTTAACTTCCAGGATTCCAGATACTTTAACCGAAGTTCCAAGAGCGATTCCAGTTTGAATATGATTATAGGTTCTGGACTTTACACTGTCTGGATGGTGAGGAAGAATAAATACATTGAGAATAGAATCTTTGTTGACACCGTATTTATGGATCAGGGTTTTATCAGGACTATTTCGATTTCTACCTTTGTGTACAAAATAACAAATGTCTTCATCATCATCGTAATGGCAATAGGTTCCATTATGACCTGGTATGCTTTTGTCTTTAATTCGAACATAGCGGTATCCGGTAGGGAGTACCTCGATATTGTTTCCGAGTGGCAAATTCATTTTTGCATTTCTTCCCAAATCTTCATTGGCTTGATGGGATATGTCTCGGGTAAAGTTTTTTGCATTTTCCCCCTGATAGTTAGATGTACTATCCTTGTTGGAAATGTAGTGGTAGTTTACCCGAACTTTTCGTATCGGTAAAGCATATTCAGGGTCGGGATTGGGCGCGTAGAAAGAGCGCTCTGTACAGCCTGAAGTTTTGAGCTCTTCTTCGGCGGATTCTAAATGTTGGACTTCTGAAAGTTGAAGGTCTCTGGTCAAGCTTTGCGTTTTACAAGCATAGCAAAAAAAGAGGATGGCACCGAGGCCAATTAGAGAGAGTAGTTTTGACTTGCTAAAAATCATATTGTGGAGTGAAAATTTAGATTGCTCAATAGAATTTATTCTAATTCCTTTCTTCCATCACTTTTATCAAATGAGACAATTTGTACAAATCAAAGAAATGTAAATTGGGACGACTGGAGTGAAAGTTTTTGAGCATGACTGGTTCTGATAAGTGACCAATTTTACTAATTGGATTGCTTAAACCAAGGTTGCTGATTTTATTATAGGTGTTGAGCAATTTGGTTTCGATGCCCATGTTTTTTTTGCTAATGTGGCCGAGGTTTTCAATGGCCTGTTTGCTTTTTGCCAAAAACACTTCTGTGTTTTCCAAGCCGATATGGCGAAGGGGATTATCCATATGGCGAAGCGGTATCTCGCGGCGTTTGAGCTCCAAACCGAATAGGGTATCCTCATGACCATATTCGCGCAGACTTTCTTCAAACTGAATATCGAGGAAGAGTTTTTTTGGAACGACAAACTGGCAAGTCATAAAAGAATGATAAGGAGCCGATGCTCTTTCACTGGCTTTTCTTTGCTCGCGACGACTGCCATAAAACCAATGAAAATAATGATCGATGGTTTGAGGGGGAGTGATGGAATATTCCACCCCGCCGCAAAGCACTGCATTTTTATCCAATTCCTGCAAATAGCTATTGATGTAATCTGGCCGAACGATCTTTGAATCACAATCCATAAACAGCAGATAATCAAATTTGCCCATTTGCCCCAGACGATTCCTAATCTTAGATCGACCAATGTTTTCCTCCAATTCTGTATACTGAACGCCTTCTAATTGCCCCAATTCTTGATTTTTTTGACGAAAATCCTTGGAAGAGCAGTCGTCTAAGCAGATGATTTCGAAAGGAACTGCTGCTTTCTGGCATTGCTGATGCAATGCTTGGACTAGCGGTCGAATATCAAAATTGTAAACTGGGATGAGGACGGAAAGCATAGATATTAGGTGTTTTTGTTCTTTAAAACGATTGCAAGTTGCGAAAACTTGCCTGGAAACCTAGACTATAGCCATTAAAATTGTCTTAATGACGGGCTGGAATCCTTTTAAAAACGAATCGCTTTCGGAAAGGTTGCCTCCAAAACCTTGAGCAAGTCCTTAAAGCGGCTTTATTTTTTTTAAAAACCTACTTTCAATAAAAACTGAAAGTTGTTTGGCTTGTTGTATATTTGCAAGGATTATTAGAATTGATAAAAATAGATCAACTATTCAAGTCATCATCGATAAATTAAATAAATGAATGCTCCAACA
>CALLVY010000326.1 GCA_938015925.1 uncultured Saprospiraceae bacterium | reverse complement strand
GCACTAACAGGCGTTTATTTATTGCTTCTGGAAGATTTTAGAAATTACTTAGTTTAGGTTTGTGGTCCCTTGTCTTAGTATCAAATTTGGCTTATGCTTAAGCCTCCAAAGTGCTAAATTTATGAAAATTTGAATTTTCTTAAATAAATCACGAAAATAGTAATAAAAGCTCGACATTCGAATTCCTTCGTAGCTTTCTATTAAAACAAGTGCTAATGTGTCTTTTTTGCTAGGAAAACGACCTCTTTTCAAGCTAAAACCTATAAAACTAGAACTTATCCTTTCAATGTATTAAAAAATGATCTAATGCGCAATAACGAGATTCTTTTCATTAAAAACAGCTCCAAATGGAGATTTGTCAGTGGATAAACGCTTTCCGATCTAAGGCAATGGGGTATTGGGAAAAATGGGATGGGCTTTTTGTTGGTTTGGCTTTGCAAGAAGGAATCTATGAATTTTACAGGGATTGAGCGGCTTTGTTTCGAGAAAATGGGCCTTATTTGCGATTCTTGGCCATTATTTCCCCTTTTTCGGAGCAATAGATGGCGTCTCTCTGGAATCGGGCTAATTTATCTTTTGCATTGGTTTATATTTGCCGCTGTTTTAAATCGGCAAGGCAAAAACATATTTTAGAATAAACGCGTATAAATAAAAGATTTTTTAGAAAATCATCTCAAAAACACGGATGGGAGTAATTGGAAAACAAAGTATAAATAATAGCCTGGTTTCAGTCTTCGCTGTACTTATTGGTAGCATCAACATGCTATACATTTACCCTTCGTTTTTGACGAAAGCCGAACTGGGCTTGATTCGCTATATCATTGATGCCGCGATATTGATCGCTCCCTTTATTTTATTAGGAGCCAGCTCTCTTTCCGTCCGATTTTATCCAACTTTTGAAGATCCCAAGCAAGGACACAATGGGTTTCTAAAATTATTACTGAGTATTGCATGCCTTGGTTTTTTGCTTCTGCTTTTGCTTTTCTTCCTATTCCAAAAGCAACTGCCAGAAGAGATGGTAAGCTATCAAAGGTATATTCTGCCTTTGGCATTTATTATAGGATTGTCTTACTTGTTTACTAGCTATGTAAGTAATTTTAAAAAAATTGCAATCCCGGTAATCTTTAATAATCTTTTGGTTAAAGTTGGGATGCCCATTTTAGTGATCTTGTTTTTTACCAAAGTGATAACGATTCAAATGCTTTGCTTGGGGATAGTGGGCCTATACAGTTTGGCTTTAATCGGACTGATGGGATATGTCCAGAGTCTGGGGCAGTTTTTTTTGCGACCCCAAATTAATATTAAAAAAACGGGACTAAAAAAGGAAATGTTGATCTATGGGATGTTTGGTTTGCTAAGCGGCGTTGGGAGTGTTTTTGCAACACAGATTGACAAAATAATGGTGACTTCCATGATTGATTTGAGTAGCAATGGCGTTTATTCAATGGCAGTTTTTATTGGAGGAGTGATCGGTATTCCAACAACGGCCTTAAATAGTATTTCTTCCCCGATCATTTCTAGTTCTTGGGAGAAAAATGATTTGGCGACCATTGATGATATGTATACCCGTTCTTCCATCAATCTCTTAGCCATTGGCTGTTTGCTCTTACTCGGGATTTGGAGTTCTGTCGATGATTTGTTTTTAATGATGCCAAAAGGAGAGGAATATGCCGCGGGCAAATATGTCATCCTCATCTTGGGCTTGGCCAAGGTCATCGATATGGCAATGAGCATCAACAGCATCATCATCGCTCATTCCAAATTCTTCCGCTTCAACCTCTATGCTTTACTATTCCTTGCGGTATTTAATGTCTTTGCCAATTGGTTCTTGATTCCTCGCTATCAGATCGTGGGGGCAGCTTTGGCTACCGCAATGTCGGTTTTCCTATTCAACCTGATGAAATTAATTTTTATCAAATACAAATTCAATCTCCAACCCTTTACCCAAAAAACTTTAATCCTTTTTGCCCTTTCTTTTTTGACTTGGTTTTTGGCCACTCTCCTTCCCAATACCGGATTCCTTGTTTTAAATATTCTTGTCCGCTCCCTTTTTATTTTGTTGTTCTATGGCCTATTCTTTTTGGGGCTAAACCTATCTCCCGATGTCAAAAATTATCTGCTCGGATTTTGGCACAAAATAGCCGGGAAATAGCGTTGCTTTCCTCAACTAGTCCAGAACAGGCTTCTTCGATTTCCGACGTTTTCATTTAACTCAAATGCCTAAGGATTGCAAATGAGGTGGTTTTGAGTTAAACATGAAATTCAAAAGAGGGCTTGATTTTTTAAACAGTGCTAAATAGCCAAAGCTATTCCAAAAAGTCTAATCCATTTGTATTCAAATTCCCTACCTTTGCAGCCATGAAAAAGTTTTTACTTTGTGGTTTCCAAATTTTCCTTTTTTTGAGTGCTTTTACTCAAGAAAACAGGGATACCATCCAGCTGGAAGCTATCGAAGTAAAGAGTACGCGGCTCGAAAAATTTGGGATCGGCCAAAACCTCCACAACTTTAGCCAAGATGATTTGGATCAACATAGCGGCAATGCCCTCGATGATTTATTGGCCAGTCAAAGTTCTGTATTTATCAAGTCTTATGGCGCTGGGAGTTTGGCCAGTCCGAGCAGTAGAGGAACTGGTTTTGGACATACTGCCGTACTTTGGAATGGCTTTAATCTGCAAAGCCCTTTAAATGGAGGAATTGATTTTTCTCTGCTGCCATTGATGGTCGCCGATGAAGTACAATTGCAGCAAGGCGGCTCCGCCGCACTTTTTGGTAGCGGTGCCATTGGGGGAGTGGTTCATTTGCAGCAATCTGCAAAAATAGCCAAGGGTTGGCATGGAAACCTAAGTACAAACGCTGGTAGTTTTGGTCGACTTGGGCAAGGACTTAAAATGAGTATGGGGCTCAAAAAATGGTCCGCAGATTTTAGGGTTCAACACGATCAGGCGAAAAACGATTTCTGGATCGAAAGTAGAACCGATCGCCGCAGACAAGTCAATGCTGCATTAAAACAATGGGCTTTTACGCAGCACAATAAATTTCAATTAAAGAGCAATCAAGTGCTACATACCTGGGCCTGGGTACAGACGACTGATCGAGAACTTCCACCAGGGCTACTCCAAAATAATTCGCAGGAACAACAAAGAGATACTTCTATTCGCATGGCCATGGAATGGCAGCGATTCGGTGCGCGTGGAGTTCAGAAAATTCGAACGGCCTGGCTGGATGAACGCTTTGAATATAAGAGTGATTTATTGGCGCCTTCTTTGACGCGTTCCAAAACCTTTGTCGGAGAAGCGGAACAAGAATGGCTGATTGGAAATCAACAAAGTTTGTTGCTAGGAAGCAATTATACTCGAGAATTGGGAGCGGCTCCAGGTATCTTTATCGAAGAAGTTTTGCGTCACCGATTGGCCACTTTTTTATCCTATAAACAGGCTCTTCGAAAATGGCAATCTGCACTTAGTTTTCGCAAAGAATGGGTACTGGATGCTGCTGATCCGATTACTGGATCACTGGGTATAGAAAGTCCCAATTGGAAAGGATGGTCTTTGGCTTTGCAAGGGTCTAGAAATTACAAGTTGCCTACCTTTAATGACTTGTATTGGGCGGGTGCATCGGCCAAAGGAAACCTAGATTTATCGGCAGAACGAAGCTGGAGTTCTGAGTTCCATTTGTCTTATCAAGCCCCTTTAAAAAAGCACCAATGGAGCAATCGATTGACGGTATTTAATCTTTTGGTAAATGATTGGATTCTTTGGATTCCTCAAGATAATGGGGTTTGGCAACCCGACAATTTGCGGAAGGTTTGGTCAAGAGGAATAGAGGCTTCTTCGCAGGTGAAATTTGAGTTGCCTGCTTTTAAAATTCATGCAAACCTAGACTATCAATGGAATCGGGCAAGCAACCAAAAAGTCTATGCAGGAGCATCGGAGGCTTTGGGGAAGCAGTTGATTCATGTGCCCTTGCATACGATGGGAGCGCAGTTGAAATTGTTGTTTGGGAAAAGTCAATTTTTATATCGACACCGTTATAATGGAATTCGTTTTTCCTCCTCTGATAATTCTGATATTCTGGATGCTTATCAGTTGGGAGAACTGGTTTTGACCCATCGTTTTTTATGGGCTAAAAAAACGCTAGACTTGCAATGTCGAGTAGAAAATCTGTGGAATGCTGACTATGAAGTTTTGGCCTTTCGGCCAATGCCAGGGCGAGGTTTTTTTGGGACTTTAAAATTTGCTTTTTAGAATTACTTTCGTCAAAGGTCATGATAAAATCCTTAAGCTCTAACTTGCTTTTTTTGTACCATTTCCCAAAGTCCTTTATCCCAAAAGCTACTCGGATTATAAGGAATTCGCGCTTGCATATAATAGATCAATAAAGCGAGTACCGTACCACAAGCTGCTCCGGAAACGACATCCCTTAAAAAATGCTGAACCAGATACATTCGAGAAATTCCCACCAATAAAGCCATTAGAAAAAACAAAATCGCCCAAGCTTTTTTCTTTGGAAATAAAAAGGCAATCAAACCATACATGGCAAAACCCGACATGGTATGTCCGGATGGAAAACTTGTTGGTCCGGTCAATAATTGAACCCCTTCTATTAAGTTGATTTGATCGATGATATTGTCTTTTTGGAAAAAGACGGCAGGTCGATTAAAAGAGAAAAAACTTTTCGCACCAAAACTAAAAAGGGTGACCAGTATCGCTGTTAAAGGCACCAATATCGCATATCGAAAACGGTATAACACAAGGACAATCAAGGATCCAATATAAACGATCTCTTCCCCCATTTTCGTAAAATTTCTAAAAAAAGCATCTCCAAAAGGACTGCGGTGATCGCTAAAGAAAAGGATCACATCTCCTTGATTGATTTGGCTGAGTAAAATACAACCAATGATGAAAAAGAGAGCAAATAAAATAAAATATAAACGATTGTCTTTAATGATCTGGATCATGTGTAAGTGATGTCTTTTGCTAAAAGTAGAGTTTGGGTGAGGAAATATCAACTAGCTTAACTCCGCCGATTTTTTTTCTTTTTTCTTAAAAAGGTTTTTGAAAAAAGTAGTGTATTTGTCGAGGTTGATGACTTTAGAATCATTCATGGCGCGGTAAGTCAAAATGATCCCAATAGGGAACAAAATAAGGTTGGGCAACCAGGCCGCTAAAAGCGCATCCAAAACAAAAGTCTCCGCTACTTTTTTGCAAAAAATATTCATGACAATAAAAAGAATAAAAAAGAAAATAGAGAATAGAATGGGATAGCCAAAACCTCCTTTACGGATGATCGCCCCCATCGGTGCTCCAATGAATAAAAAGATAAGGCAGACAGCGGCCATACTGAATTTTTCGTGCAACTGATAAATGTGTTTGACCCTGGATTCTTTAAGTTGATCCATCGTACGAGCGGTAGATTCCGCCTGACTGGCAAGGGTGCGTAAGCTCGATTTAGCTCTGGAATATAAGCCCAGTTTTTCCATACGCGGAACCGTCTCCAACCAAGTATTGTATTCCTTTAGGGGTTTAGTGATTTTTTGTTTGACTGGCCTGTTGGATCTGTTTACCGCATTTTTGGGTTTTTGATTTTGCTTTGCTTTTTTAGCTTTAGCTGCAGCCTCTTTCCTTTTTTTATCTGCCTTTTTCCTGGCGGCCTCCTTGGCTTTTTTGTTGGCCTCTTCTTTAGCCTTGTTTGCAGCAATGGTCGTTTTATTGGCCCTATCTGCTCTGGCTTTTTTGATGGCCTCCGCTGCTTCTTTTTTCATGGCCTCTTTCTTAGCCGCTTCCTCTCTTTTCTTCGAGTTTTCCTTTTGCTTTTTCTCTTTTTCAGTCGGTTTTTTTGTCTTAGATTCTTTATAGGTCTTTCCTTTCGGGTTAGGCTTGGGTTTTTTGATTTCCTTTTTTACCATAAATTTGTTTAAAGGAAAATGGGTTTGCAGCATTAAGTTGGAAAGACTCTGGTATTTATTGGCAATCTTAGCTTCAATAGAATCTATTGCACCGACGAGTTGCCAACTGGTCAGCATAGATTGGTGAGATTTGAAAAGATCTTTTTGAGTCTCTTGCATTTCGAATTCCTGCAAGTCAAATACCTTATTCCATTCTTTGAAGTTGGTCCGGACAAAAGAGTGACTATCTCCTTTGCCATCTTTTTTATTGCGTTCGGTTTTTTGGTATTGTGTTCCATTGATCAGATTCATGATAAAAAACTTCTTATCATCCGTGGTATACATTTCTCCTTTTTCGGCTAGGATTCTGGTACTGGCTCCTTGATTGTAATTATTGTGATCATAGATCAAAACATCTGAAATAGAACGATTGTCTTCTCCCTTGTCTCCAATGCGAATCACAAAACCTTTAAAATCATAATTGAAAATCCCTTTTTCCAGACTAAGCGTAGGTTTGGCTTTTCTGATATCATAGAGCCTTGATTTGAATTGCAAATTGGCGACAGGAATTAAGTTATTGGAACAAAAAAAGGAGAATATCGCAATAGAAGAAGCCACAAACATCAAAGGCAACATAACTCGCCAGAGCGGGATTCCCGCAGATTTCAAACTGGCCAATTCATAATGCTCCGCCAAATTACCCATCACCATGACCGAAGAGATCAATACGGCTATCGACAAAGCCATAGGAAACATAGAAACAGAGAGGTAAAAGACCAACTCCGTCAATAAAGCTAAACCCACTCCTTTACCCACGATATCGTCAATATAGGTCCAGAAAAATACCATGATCAAGACAAATAATGCAATGGAAAAAGTCATTACAAAAGGTGCCACAAAACTGGTCGTTAATAGTTTATCTATTTTTTTCATGGAGTGATAATAGAGATCTTGTTAGACTAACGTGGGTTTATTTAGTTTGCGATTGATGGTTAAAAATTCTAAGAACGGTAAAAATAACATTCTTACTTGAAACGCGGGTAGCAAAATAAGGATACAAATGAAGCTATTTTAAAACAGCTTGAGTATTAAGAGCATTAAAAAGACACCAAAAAGAGAAGAAAAGTTGTAGTAGGGGAGAAAGGTATTTCTAAAATTAACAAGCGCCACAGTGATTCACTATGGCGCTTGTTCCGAGTAGAAGGCCTATTGGCCGAGTATTTTAGATCTTGTATCTAAGTGTTTTTAGGAAATACTCCTTTTTAGTTAATTAGCACTTAGATCTGTTTTCGTTAATAAATGATTTTCGTAAAAGTAAAAAGAACAGAACTATACTTGGATAAACTTAGGCTTGTCCAAGAAAGAACAACATACCATCATTGGAACGGGAAACCTTACTTTTCTTGATTTTCGGTTTGATTCCTTTGATGAATTTTAAGGAAGAAAGCTTGGAAGAATTCTTAGTAGCGTTGTTTTTCATAATTCCTCAGATTTTAATAGGTTATTTATGAGACCCGAAGGCCTTAGTTAATAGAGCCGATTTATAAAACGAGTATACAGCTACTTAATTGCTGCTGTTAAGATAGTCTCTAGGAAAAAGCGTCTTTTTTTTTGGGAAATGTAGATATCCGACAAAAAATATAAGAAAAAACGCCTTTTTTATTAATCTTTAAAATGATACTACCTCTCTCGTTTGT
>CALLVY010000325.1 GCA_938015925.1 uncultured Saprospiraceae bacterium | reverse complement strand
TAGGTGAGGAGGTTCTTCAACGAAGAGTAATAGAAAAAGAAGCCAGAGAGAATACTATAGTTTATTTTGAACACCTGCTTAACTATTTTAGTGCTAATTCCAATCTCCATTAGCAGTTTGGAATTCTATTTCATAAGGTGGGGTAGGAATGTAAATAGTTCCACAGTCACAACTTCCCTGGCATTTAATATGAGTATCGTTTCCATCTGTTCTACTCCAAAAAAGGCAATTATCACCGGCACCAAATCCACAATTACAGACGGTCATCCCAGTATCATCTGTTTGGACGTCTACTCTGTCTAATTGTGGAACCTCAGCTTTCTCTGGTTTGATCATGAAATTTCCAGATTCTGCATGATAAATAATGTGGTAATCTTTAATTGGACGAAGTATCCCTTCTTTGTCAACGGTAAAGCTTTCGACACTAAGATTAGTTTGAAATATAATAGCATACTTTGGGTGTAATTTAAGAGCGATTATTTGATCTGTTTTTTTAGGTTTTTGCCCAAAGCTTTGAGTGCTTATGCAGCGAAGGTAAGGAGTGCCTTTGTGGTGGTCTTCACTCGTTTGGGTGATATTGTAAGAAAAGAAGGGGAGTATTAACGAATAGAGAAGAGGGCTACTTTTTTAAGATCAAGAGTTCTACTCTTCTATTTAATTGACGACCATTTGCATCTTCATTAGAAGCGATGGGCTGAGAACTGCCGTAACCAGCGTGCAATGCACGATGAGCAGGGATTCCTTTTTTATAGAGGTAATTAATGACCGCCCGAGCTCGGCGTTCAGAAAGTTCAAGATTATAAGCAACTTCGCCAACGCTATCAGTATGACCAATGATTTTGATGATCATTGAGGGATGTATGCGCATCAATTCCACCAACTTATTGAGTTCTGAAAAAGAACGGGGAAGCAATTCGACTTTGTCATGGTCAAAGAAAATATTTTTTAAAGTGATGAGCTTTCCTTCTTCCACGCTAATCCGACTGAGGTCATCTTCGCGAATGGGAACATTGAGAATGGGTTCTTCTTTTTTCACAGAAACATCATCAATATAGTAATAAGCATAATTGAGGTGAGTGGAAAAAGAGCTACGCGATTGAGTCAGGCTGTCGCTAAAGAAATTACCAATTGTTAAATACTCTGCTTCCGTCGTGGCCGTGAATCGGCCAGAAATTTTAGTCCAACTATTTCCTGGACTTTGAATGATGTTTTCGGATTTTATTTGAGGAGAAAATTCCAGTTGACTATCGTCTGCTTTGCGGATCGGATCGGTAGAAAGATAGATCCCCAGTTGATTGATCTGGAGCGAAAGGGGCAATTGACTGACCCAAAACTCAGCGGCGTAATTTTGGCCAATCACCAATGGCTCGCGAAGTTGAATCTGGATGTATTCCCGGCAATGTGGTTTTCCATTCTCACAACCATAGACCGTAATACCAACCATGTTTTTTCCAGAATGTGCTTGTTGCTGACCAAAGCCTTTTTCTTTCCAATAGGAAGGCACGCGAACCTTTGGGCCGAAAACATCCGGAGAGGCAGCCGTTGGTGCATTCCAATATTTCATCACTTGCGTAAAATGATCGCCTTTGTAAAACCAGCCGATAGGCGTAGAGGAATATTGTTCAAACCCAGGATTGGGAACGATATTGTCGGTCATAGGAGCTTCCCCTTGTTGAGCCATTAGCGACCAACAAAACAGATTAGCAGCAAGAAAAAGGTATAATACTTTCATAAAATGAAGTAGTTCAGCCTTTGGTTAAACGTCAATTTGTGGACAAAAGGTATATATTCTATCTCTTAACTTAAAAGCATCCAAGGGTTTTTTGAAAAAATATGAAGGGTCTATTTACTAACGGGCTTAATAAATAGGCTTTCCTTTTGACAAATTTTGCGCTCTTGTTTACTTCTTTTCTTCCGGTTTTGCTGTTTTTGGAGATTTCTTTAAAGGAGCTGCACTCAAAGGTTTTTTTACTTTTTGCTCTTGCTCATCATCGGGAGTATTGACGCCGTTTAGGAATTGGTAGAGGGAATTGATGCCGCGGTCGGCCATTATTTGGTCGTGAATATTGTGTAGCAATGAGCTGTTGATCCCTAAGTCGTTGGACATTTGCTGCATAGAGGATCCTGTCTTTTTGGGACTAAATAAATCGAATACCGAGCGGATACCGACGGATTGGAATTTTTTCATATCATCTTTGGCGTAGCAAAGCAATTTGGCTTGACCAATCCAATCTAATAATTGTCTGGACTTGTATGGGGTCTCAATCAGTAATTGAGTGAGGCTTGCAGTGGCCAAATTTTGAGCATTGTCGATCCCCATTTCTTCGAGGCGCTCCTTGTGCTGCATGCTAATGCCTTGGATATGGTAGAGCGATAATTGGTCGGTATTTAAATTGTCAGGGTCTACAAATTTTTGGAAAACCTTGATGAGGTATTGTAAAAAACGTTCGGGAAACATACCCGTCAAAAAGGCAATAGCAGCTAAAGAAGATTTAAAGCCTAAAAAATCAGGCGCACTTTTATCTCCTAAAAGAAAGGATAAAACCAAAGCGACCACAGAGGCCAGTAAAATCCGAATCCCTGCACTGTAATAAACACTAGGTGCCAAATCATTGGCAATCAATCGACGAATGGTATTCGTAGCCGACCAGATAAAACCACCCAAAAAAGCATAAGTTAAAACAGAGATACTTTGCGTAATCAAAGCCGTATTTCCTTCTCCAAAAGAAGCGCCCGTCAAAATAACACTATCGCCAATGTCACTAATCAGTCGATCTGCAAAGACAATATAAAAAATAGCAAGGAAGCATATGGAAAAGGCAAAACTGACCGGTAGAAGAAAACGGACTGCGGAATGGATGTCCTCTACTTTTTTACTACTGTTGATCCCCATGTCATCCAAGCTCTTCTGGTATTCTTTCTTTTTCTTGGGCACCATATACCGGAAATAAGAAATAGCCGTCAAGGGAAAGAAAACAGAAAAAATAAACATGATCATAAGACGGCCAGCTAAACCTGACCCAGCCATTCCATCAAAAATACCTAAAAGCATAAGTTGTGATTTTTTGGTGCTTATTTGATCTGTGATTCCATTCCGAACAGGAAAGAAAGATCAAATAGTTTTAGAATTAAGCAGTGAAATAGAAGAAACCTAAAGTGTTCTGCCTATTATCTCAAAGATAAATAATATTAGCTAAAATTGAAATGTGTTGTTTAAACCCATTCCAGATTGAAGATCGCGCAAAATATTCCAACGGTTTCTTAAACTTCTCCCTCTCTGAGGAGTTAACTTGTAGTCATCAAATCAGATTACATGCGACAAGTGAGAACGGCCATTTTTGTAGTGTTTACCATCCTGACGGTGTTGAGCATCATTTTTACGCTTCAGCTAAAATTTACTTTCTCTTTTGAAGAGTTTTT
>CALLVY010000324.1 GCA_938015925.1 uncultured Saprospiraceae bacterium | reverse complement strand
CTGCCCAGCATGTCTATAAAAACGACCTGGTGCTTTTTATAATAATGTCCAAAATTACCTTCCATGTAATCATGCGAATTGCCGGGGCCTCCTGCAAAGAAAAAGATAGGATCTCCTTCTCCTCGGGTTTCTACATTGATTTTGTAGCCATCTATTTTGAGAAATTTGGGCTGGAATTTTTCGAAAATATTTTCTTCCGGTTGGCAAAAAGCAGGAAAGCTTAGGAAGAGTAAACTGGTGAATAGCAATAGATGTTTTGACATGGTTTAATATTGATTTAAAGAAGAAGAAAAATACTAAAAAAGGGCGACTAGTTTTTAATTTTTTTAAGCGCAATTCATTTACCAAAAAATTACCGTTCCAAAAGATAGCTACGTATCCGCTCCATCGCCACTTCCAAATAGGCAAGGGGCACTGCCGTAAACACAATTCTAAAAAGTCCCTTCTTCTGATGTTGAAAACCAACACCAGGAGTTAGCAATACACCTGTGTTTTTATAAATGTCAACCCAAAGGTTTTCTTCGCCTTGCGCACTATCGACTTTCAGATATTTAGAAAAATCTGCCCAAACAAATAAACTTCCTCTACTCGGAATATAAGGAAGCTCCATTTTTTTCAAAACATCGACGACCAATCGATAACTTCGATTCAGCCGCGCTTTGTTTTCAATGATATAACGTTCTATAAAGTCCTTATCCTTCAACATTTCCCCAAGCATCCATTGAGTATAATTGGATACCAAATGAGGAACATTGACATTGCCAAGTGCCGTGATAAAAGCTTCGTTCCGAGAGTGAACCACTCCAACGCGCAAACCCGACATGGCAAAGTCTTTGGAAAAGGCATACCATAAATGGAGATAATCACTAGCAGCTTCTTCCATGATTTTTGCAAAAGAAATATACTTCCCTTCTTCTCCATATTCTGCTTGCACTTCCTCCGCCTGAGTATCAATGAGGGAGAGCCCATAAATTTCATTGACAATCAGATGAACTTGATGTTGCATACACCAATCGGCTAGTTCTCTTAGCTGTTGTTCGGTATACCTACAACCCGTTGGATTATCTGGAGAAGTCAACAAGAGTATTTTAAAACACTTTCCTTTCGCCTTTAATGCGGTCCAGGTTTGGTCCAGTAATTCCGTCTGGACAGGTGCTTTCGAACCGATTTCCTGGAGTTCATAATGACTTTGTAAGTCGTAACGTTCTACCCCACTTTTTAATCCCAGATCCTTGGTGTACATCGGGTAGGAGGGCGCAGGAATGACGACGACATCGCCGGGATTAGCAAGTACAAAAGAGCTAATTTCTATAATAGCCGAAGCGCCCGCAGAAAGGCCAATGGTCTCGGAAGGAATGGGGCATTTACAAAGGTATTGCTCCATAAATCGAGCGACTTCCGTTTTTACATCGGGATGTCCCAAAAGACCAGTATAGTAAAGGACCCAATCGGGCATTTCATTTTTTTGGATGATCGAAGTCAATTGATCTTTGATCAGGGGACTTGATAAAGTATTTTCCGCTACGTTTAAAGGAAAGGCTCCCTTGGGATTGTCTACTGGATCATAGAGGTTTTGACTGGCTTCCATAAATAAGTCAAAATCTATTCTGGCAGGATTTGCAGCTAGTGCTTTTCCTCTCGCGGATAAGCTGGGGTAAAGATCTTTCATAAGGCGTTGAGGACTGGAGTGTCGTTTTTATAATTTCAAGCGGTCTTATTCGCATAGTGACGCAGGATAATTTCCAGGCACAAAATAGGCATATTTATTTGGGAAAGAAGAATCAATCGGGGCTCTAAGATATTGGATGCTACTGTGAGGAAGTTTTTCTAAAGAAGACAGAAAGAAGTGGATACAAAAAAGAAATAATTTTTTCGTTCCTTTATGCTTGTAAAACACAATTCTATGCCACCCAATAAAATACTAACGATCGGTATCTTGGCTCACGTTGATGCAGGGAAAACTTCTTTGACAGAATGTTTGCTCTATACTGCCGGAGCAACGAAGGATCGAGGAAGTGTGGATAAGGGCTCGGCGATCACGGATGGCTTGGCGATGGAAAAGAGTAGAGGGATTTCTATTAAAACAGCAACGGTGGATTTTGTATGGGAGGATACCCAAATCAATATAGTGGATACTCCAGGCCATATTGATTTTTCTGCGGAAGTCGATAGAGCTTTGTCGGTCTTGGACTTGGTGGTTTTGGTGGTCTCTGCGGTAGAAGGGGTGCAGGCACATACTTTAAATCTCTGGGAAAGTATTCGTGAGCGACAGTTGCCGGTTTTAGTTTTTGTAAATAAAATAGATCGCGCGGGAGCAGATTTAGAACAAGTATTTGTAAACTTTGAAAAAGACTTGGGCGCTCGATTGTTTGCATTGAACTATGGAGACAATAGCCAACCAGAAAATCCGCAGGTGATTGGCTTTAAGAACCTACAGCCTTATTTGGCTGCGCCGATTGTTGATAAGTCTTTAGAAAATTTAGCAGAGCTGGACGAAGTTTTTTTAGAAGAGTATTTGGAAGGAAATATGGACGATCTTGGGCTTGTTTTTGAAAAAGCGAAAACACAGATTCAAGACCATAAATTGATTCCTTTGTTGTACGGCAGTGCAAAAATGGATTTGGGGATAGGGGCATTATTGGAAAATATTACGACTCTATTTACCACAGCGAATAATACAACAGATAGTCTGTCTGCCAAAGCTTTTAAAGTAGAATACGATTCGAAGATAGGCCGTTTGGTTCATGTGAGACTATATGGAGGGCATTTGAAAAATAAAGATACCATTTGGTCACAGCGCTTACAGAAGGAATTGAAAGTTAATCAAATCTTTCAACGAAAATTAGGCAAATTGGAACCGGTCGGTGAACTTGCTTTTGGTGAAATTGGTCTGATGACGATTGCTGATTTGGTCTTGGCAGGAGAGGTGTTGGGAAAAGAAAAGTTTGCCGATGATTTTCATGCGATCAGCCAGACCGTATTGAGCGTGCAAGCGATAGCCGAGGAAGAAAAGGATTATCAAAAACTCGGCGAAGCTTTAGAATTATTAAACATCGAAGATCCCCAATTGGATTTCCACTGGTACAAAGCGGAACGCGAATTCCATCTAAAAATATTAGGCCCCATCCAAACCGAAGTGCTAAAAGACAGCCTTGCCAATCGCTTTGGAATTGCCACCAATTTCATGTCTCCTAAAGTCATTTACAAAGAAACACCCAAGCAGTCCGCCGAAGGATTTGTTCGCTATTGGATGCCCAAACCTTGCTGGGCGATTATGACTTTTTTGATTGAACCTGGTGCGCTTGGAAGTGGGGTACATTTTACCTCCAAAGTACGAACCAGCGACATCAGTGTAAAGTATCAAAATGAAGTCAAGCGTGCCCTTCCATGGTCCTTGCGACAGGGAATAAAAGGCTGGGAAGTAACCGATATCAAGATTACCCTTGTCGAAGGTTCGGAACATACCATGCATTCCAACCCTGGTGATTTTTTACTCGCTACGCCCATGGGGATTCTCCGTGGCCTGGATGCTGCGGACACAGATCTATTGGAACCCATGTATGCTTTTCAAATCAAAGCTCATCAGGAATTGCTAGGCCCCATCTCCAGTGATCTCAACCAAATGAATGCCCAGATAAATGCACCGACTTTCGATGGAGACTTTTTTACCATAAAAGGCAGAGTGGCTGTAGAAAAAGCAATGGATTATGGCATTAAATTTAATGCCACCACTTCTGGCAAGGGCCGCCTGAAACTAACTTTGGATGGCTATGAAAAGACGAGTGTCAGCGAAGAGAAGGTTCGTGCCTATAAAGGTGTTTCGCCTTTGGATGAGGCGCAATGGATTTTGCATAACCGCGGTGCCTTTAAGGCGGATGAGCGTTTGCGATGATCCTCCTTCGGCTTCGCTCAGGAGGACAAGGGGGATGCTGTTTTGTTGAATACCATAACCTTGTCCTCCTGCGCGAAATGCAAAGCAGCCTTTCTGTCCTCCTGCGCGAAGCCCTGTCCTCCTGAGCGAAATGCAATGCAGTCGAAGGAGGACTAGTTTCCTAAGAAAAAAATCATTCCACCCAGGGAAACAAATGATTCAAAAATTCCCAAGTAGGGTTTTTAAGTTCTATCAACCATTCCTTCTTCTGCCTCCTCCATTTCTTAAGTTGTTTTTCTCTTGCGATCGCTTTATTGATATATTTGAATTCTTCATAGTAGACCAAGTAATAACAATGGTGTCTACCT
>CALLVY010000323.1 GCA_938015925.1 uncultured Saprospiraceae bacterium | reverse complement strand
ACTGCGGATATTATTCCTATTGTACCCGCTACTATCGATGCCGTTAATGATGTGGTGGTAACAGATATCAATATGCCTGTAACGATCAATATTCTCGGAAATGATGGTTTACCAAATGCTTTAGATACCGTATACATTGTTACCATTCCTTCTAATGGTACTGCCGGAGTAAACATGGACAACACCATTACTTATGCTCCAGATGTAGACGTCTGTGGAACAGATTTATTCACCTATGCGATTTGTGATAATGTCGGTTGTGATACTGCAATGGTAGATATCACTGTCAATTGCCCGGTTTCTTACCCTCCTTATTCTATCGCTACGGTTACAACTACAACAGATGGAGAACCTGATTCTTTGGGAGTAACCTGTGAGATTACAGGAATTGTTTACGGTGTAAATATGACTGCCTCTTCTGGAGGACTTCAGTTTACGATCATTGACGCCAACGATGCGGATGCTGGTATTGGCTTGTTCTATGGAGATGGTAATTTTGGATACACTGTTCAAGAAGGAGATGAAGTAACGATCCAGGGAAGTGTAGGATTTTTCCGTGGAATGACTCAAATGAGTCCTGATACGGTATGGAGAGTATCTGAAGATAATGCATTGCATATTCCTGAAGTCGTAACGGCACTTGGAGAAGGAACAGACTCTAAACTCATTACTATTGAGAATCTAACCATCGTAGATGGTGCGGATTGGGGGACTGGTGCTTCTGGTTTCAATGTTGAAGTAAGCAATGGAACAGATAACTTCTTTATGCGTGTTGATAATGATGTAATGGATATTTACAATTCTATGATACCCACTCAATCTTTCAACCTAACTGGAATTGGTGGACAATTTGCTTTTGATCCTCCTTTCGATATTGGCTACCAGATCTTACCTAGATACTTGGCGGATATTGATTTGATTAGTGGATTAGAGGATGCCGCAGAATTTGGAAAAATTCAGGTTTATCCTAATCCAGTGAGTGATCGCTTGGAAATCGTTTTGGAAGAAGAAGTAGATCGTATCCAATTGAGAAATTTATTGGGACAAGTGATTCTTACAGATATCCAACCTGAACTAAGTTCAAGTATGGATCTATCTGAATTGCCAACAGGAATTTACCTCTTGTCTTTCTATAATGAAACAGGTAGCTGGACTACGGAAGTGGTAAAGCAATAATACCAATACGCTAATCTTTTTTTAAGGATAAGCCTATTTTGCGGAAAGCCCTCCAGCGTTTGTTGGAGGGCTTTTTCTATATTATAGGCAGAAATTGGAATCGGCTTTGTGATTCAAAAAGAAAAAGATTAAAGAAAAGGAGAGCACGAAGCGCCTAAAGTTTATCGTTATTAATTTTAATAGTACTTTTATCAAAACTTTTAATCCCCTAGTATTTTCTAGAGAAGACCTTAAAGAAATATGAATCAACGTAAATACAGATTGGGCTTAGGGATGTCTGGAGGAGGCTCCAGAGGAGCCGCACATGTTGGTGCTTTACAAGCTTTTGAAGAAGCTGGGATTCGCCCGGATGTGATTGCAGGGACAAGTGCGGGTGGAATTGTGGGAGCTTTATATGCTGCGGGCAAAAGCCCGAAAAGTATTATGGATTTTATAGGCCAATCAAGTTTGTTAAAAGCTTATCGACTAAGTCTTCCGACCAATGGTATAACTCCCTTTACCTTCTTGAGGAATAAAATGGCAGAGCTGATTGAAGAGGATTCTTTTGAAGCTTTGAAAATTCCCCTGCATATTGGTACCACCAATTTAGAACGAGGCGAGATGGTGGTTTTCAATAGTGGACCGCTCTATTCGGTAGTACAAGCTTGCGGGTCGATTCCCATGCTTTTTAAACCCGTAGAAATAAATGGCGAATGGTATGTCGATGGGGGAGCGATGAATAATTTTCCTGTCCAGTGTATCCGGGATCAATGCGATTTATTAGTAGGCATCAATGTAATGCCAACCGTACCGATTTCAAAAAGAAAAGTAGGTGGAATGGTAGGAGTGGCTTTACGATGTGTATACTTGGGAATCGAAGTCAATAGTGCCCCTGGAAGAGCACTCTGCGATGTACTCATCGAACCTGAAGAGCTCTATGATTATGATGTTTTCCGATTTAGGAAAGTGGAGGAAATGTACCAGATTGGTTATGAAGCTGCACAAAAAGCAATTCCTGCGATTAAAGAAAAATTGGAAAACCTGGACTTAGTCTAAATGGACCGCAATTTCTTCTTTCCCTTTTATCGAAACGGCAATGTGTTCTTGCACCGTTGTGGCTAAAGACAATCCCCAATAATTGACTTCTACCGGGAAGGATTTGTGTTTTCTGTCGACCAATACGGCGACTTCTATTTTCTTAGGCAAGACCTCCATCAAAGGCTTAAAGGCATAGAAAATAGTACGCCCGGTATTGGCTACATCGTCAACAATGATCACTACCTTATCGGTCAAATCTTGAGCAGCCATCTCGATTTCTACTTCTGTTGAAATTGGATTGGCAGGGCTCAGGCGAATTCGGGTTAGGGTTACCGGAATTTCCGTGATTTTCTTGAGCCGCTTAAACAACAGTTTTGCAAAGGTCAAACCATTATTGTTGATGCCCGCCAAGATAATTTCTTCCTCGCCCAGGTTGTTTTCTAAGATTTGTATGGCCAAGCGCTGTATTTTACGCTCGATTTGCTGTTTATCCAGTAATTTCATAGGAGCTAAGGTAATTATTCTTATAAAAACTATTATTTCTTATACCCGTTAAAGATAAAATTACTAGCATTTTTTTTGCTAATCTAGATTAGATCGTAAATTGGGAGTCCATTGGCTCCTGTTTCTTGGAATTCAGGACGATATAACACAGCGTTTAAAAAATCAACCTAAAACTATGTTGCAACAATTATTTTTCGCAATAGTCGCCATAGCTGCCTTTTCCTATGCTTTTCGGCAATTTATGACGATTCGTAGAAATATTCTGTTAGGGAAAGAGGAAGAAATTAGTGGCGATGAAGGTCAGCGATGGAAAAATGTGATGCTCATCGCATTTGGCCAAAAGAAAATGTTTAAACGCTGGATTCCTGCTACCTTCCACTTATTTATCTATGTGGCCTTTCTATTTACGCAAATAGAATTAATTGAAATCCTGATTGATGGATTTTTTGGAACCCATCGTTTCTTTGCAGACAAAATTGGGATACTGTATCCCATTATGCTCAATACCATTGAAATATTATCGGTCTTGGCTTTAATCGGAACTTTTGTGTTCTTAGCTCGTCGAAACCTCTTAAAAATTCCTCGCTTTCACAAATCTGAAATGACTTGGTGGCCAAAATTAGATGCCAACCTCATCCTCATAGGGGAACTCGTCCTTTTGGCGGGTATCTTTTCAATGAATGGTGCCGATGCGGTTTTACAAAAATTGGATCCAGAACATTTTCACGATACTGGATTTGTACTTTTCTCTGGCACCTTTGGCCCTTTATTATTGGGAGGCTTAAGCGAAGGTGTTTTGATAATAATAGAACGATTTGGTTGGTGGCTACACATCCTCACCGTTTTTGCTTTTCTAAATTATCTGCCTTCTTCCAAGCACTTGCACATCATGCTGGCTTTTCCAAACACCTGGTACGCCCGTTTGCAGCCCGCTGGCGAAATGAATAATATGCCAGAGATCATGGACGAAGTAAAATCTATGATGGGATTATTGCCGGAAGGAGATGCTCCCGCAATGGAGGAGGAATTGCCAGAATTTGGTGCCAATGATGTTTTTTCATTGAGTTGGAAAAATATAATGGATGCTTATACTTGTACCGAATGTGGTCGTTGTACCTCCGAATGTCCAGCAAATATTACCGGGAAAAAATTGTCTCCACGTAAGGTCATGATGGATGTCAGAGACCGGGCCGAAGAAATAGGAAACAACCTTGATAGTGGTCATTTCAAATGGATACAAGAAGATTTACGCAATGAAGCCCATGCACTTACTAAAGCTAATTATGACGACGGAAAAACACTTTTTGATTACATCAGTAACGAGGAGTTACATGCTTGTACAACTTGCAATGCCTGCGTCGAAGCTTGTCCGGTAATGATCAATCCATTGGACATCATTTTGCAATTACGTCGATACGAGATTCTTACGCAATCTGCTGGTCCAGCGGATTTAGTGCCGATGTTTACCAGTATAGAAAACGGTGGTTCTGCCTGGCAGATCCCTGATGATCGAGATAAGTGGGCGGTAGATGCGATGAGCAAAGATTGATCCCCAAACAAGTTTACGACTTAAAAAAAACTCTTAATCCAAAATAAAAAGAATGTCAAATAAAGAATTGAAAATACCAAGAATGGCCGATATGGCGGCGGCAGGTCAAGAACCAGAAATTCTTTTTTGGGTAGGTTGTGCAGGGAGCTTTGATGCCCGTGCTCAAAAGGTAACTCTAGCATTTTGTAAAATATTAAATGAAGTCGGAATCGAATTTGCGATTCTTGGCAATGAAGAAAGCTGTACGGGCGATCCTGCGCGGAGAGCAGGAAATGAATTTGTTTTTCAAATGGCTGCCTTACAAAATATCGAGACGCTCAAGATGTATAACGTCAAAAAGATTGTGGCCACTTGCCCGCATTGTTTCAATGTCTTGAAAAATGAATATCCAAAACTAGGAGGGAATTATGAAGTCCTTCATCATACCCAATTACTAGAAGAATTGATTGGCTCTGGCCGTTTGAAAATAGAAGGGGGAGGAAGTCTTAATGGTAAAAAAATCACTTACCACGATTCTTGCTACCTGGGGCGCGCCAATGGCGAATATGAAGCTCCCCGAAGTGTTTTAGAAGCTTTGAACAGCGACCTGACCGAAATGGTTAGATCAAAGGAAAGAGGTCTTTGCTGCGGAGCAGGAGGTGCTCAAATGTGGAAAGAGGATGAACCAGGCGATAAAAGAATCAATACCGAACGAACCGATGAAGCTTTGACTACAGGTGCCGAAGTGATTGCTTCTAATTGCCCCTTTTGCCTCACCATGTTATCAGATGGTGTTAAAGCAGCAGAAAAGCAAGAAACCGTCATGGTCTATGACCTTGCCGAATTGATTGTTGACAATAATGGTTTGTAAAACAAGGATACCAAAATGACGACTTACGATATTTTACCAGATACGACCAGGGTATGGATTTACCAAAGCAATCGAGCGTTTACACCGATAGAGGTGGAACAAATGACTGCGCAGATTAATCAATTTACCGATCAATGGGTGAGCCATAATCGAGCTTTAAGGACTTTTGGAAAGCTCTATCATCAGCAATTTGTTGTCCTGATGGTCGATGAAAGTCAAGCAGGAGCTAGTGGTTGTTCTATTGATAGCTCTGTCAAGTTTGTCAAAGGCTTGGAAGGTCAATACGCAGTCGATTTCTTCGATCGTTTAAATTTTGCTTATCAGGAAGGTGAAAAGGTAAAGACGGCTGCCAAAGAAGAATTTGCTCAACTTTATAAAAATGGAGTGATTAATGATGAAACAGTCGTTTTTGATAATTTGGTAAAATCCAAGGGGGATTTTGACTTGGCCTGGCAAAAGAAGCTGGGAGATAGCTGGCACAAGCGATTTGTCTAAAAGGAGGATAGATTTGGTATATACTCTTCCGTCGTCTAATATTTACTCCATTTTATAGAATCTCTGGGTATTTTGGAGATAAATAGCCTAACTTTATTAGGAACAAATAAATAAATTATGTTTGGAAAAGTAAAAACATGGTTGGGTATAGAAGGGGTGAAACTAGAATTATTGCTTCCGGAAGAGATTGATGGAAAGGATGGCTTGGTAAAAGGCAAGATTCGTTTTTTCTCAATGAATGCCCAAACAGTAAGTGCCATTCGCGTTGTAATGGTTGAACGCTTTAGCAGAGGTCGTAGGTCGGAGAAGTTAACAGATGAATATGAATTGGGTAAAATCAGCATAGAAAAGACCATTTCCATCCCTGCCAATGAAGCCGTTGAATTGGAATTTAAACTTCCTTTTGAATTGATGAAATCTGAAATGGATCAGATAGAAGAGCAGAATATTTTATTTACGGGTTTGGCCAAAACAGCGAAGTGGATCAGGGGAGTAAAATCAGAATATTCGATTATGGCAGAGGCCAAAGTAAAAGGAGTAGCGCTGAATCCTTTTGATAAAAAGGTCATCGAAATCAATTAAAAAAAGAAAAATAAAAGCCTGTAAATCAATTGTTTACAGGCTTTTATTAGTTTAAGAAAATAAGCTTGAATAGAACCTAAGCAGCTTATTCCCCTTCTGGTTTTTTCTCAAAACTTTTGATGATCTCATCATCCGACTTTCCTAAGTTTTCCAATAAAAATTTAGTGTCATCCGCAAATTCATTAGAAGGATACTTGA
This sequence comes from uncultured Saprospiraceae bacterium, assembly GCA_938015925.1. Classification (GTDB taxonomy): domain Bacteria; phylum Bacteroidota; class Bacteroidia; order Chitinophagales; family Saprospiraceae; genus CALLVY01. The sequence goes on along the minus strand of CALLVY010000323.1, from coordinate 17,776 downwards.
CTAAGAAACTTTCATAAACAGTCTTAGCCTGCTCTTGTTGGTCCATGTCATTATCAAGTGTAAATCCCTTTAAGAATAGGGCTTGTGCGGCCTTAGGGTGATCGCTGTATTCTGTGATGATTCGGTCATAAAGCGCAATACCCTTGGTAAAGTTCTTCATCGTTCTTGCGGTTTCTCCCGCTTTAAGCAAGTAATCCGGAGATTTGTCATCCGTCGGGTTAGCTTTGGCGTAAGCCTCGCAAGTTTGTATAAACTCCCCGGCTACTTTTTCGTCAATGCGATTGGTGGCTGGATCATACATTTTTTTGCCGAGTTCTTCTATTTTTTGACCTAAGTCTACATTACTACAGGCCATAAATCCTAAAAGGAGCATTAGCATAAATAATTTCGCTTTCATGTTTTCTATATTGATTTTATTAATTGAAGTGTTCCTGTTTTGTTGGATTTTACCAAGGTATAAAAGGAAATCACCTCATCGTTTGTTTAATACAATTTCAGTATCCCACAAAATAAACTTCTTTTTCTCTTTCTCAAAATAGAAAATTAAACTATTGGTCCTAAAAAGGGAAAATCTTAACATTTAGGCCTTTTGTCTAGGCTTGGGAGTCAGATATGGGCTATAAAAAAAGAATTCCATCCAAAAATCCTTTATTCAACCAAAACTGCTTATTCTTGTTTCCTAAATCTAAAATGACTATTGATGGAAAAAATAAACTGCTTTTGGTTTCGGAGAGATTTGAGGTTGCAGGATAATGCGGGACTTTATCATGCTTTACGATCCAAACATCCAGTCTTGCCGGTGTTTATATTTGATACAGCCATTTTGGATAAGTTATCCAATAAAGAAGATGCAAGGCTTACTTTTTTGCACCAGACTATCCATGATCTGCAAAAAGAACTGGAGGAACTTGGGAGTTCCTTGCTCGTAATGTATGGAAAGCCAGAGGAGGTCTGGAAAAAAATAGCCAAGAAATACGATATCGCCAATCTATACTGCAATCGCGATTATGAGCCTTATGCTCAAAAAAGGGATGCGGCGATTGCCCAGCAAATGGAAAAACAAGGTAGCCTGTTTTTAGACTTTAAGGATCATGTGATTTTTGAAAAGGGAGAGGTCTTGAAAAAAGATGGACTGCCTTATACCGTATTTACCCCTTACAGCCGAATATGGAAAGAAAAACTTCATAGCCGGATTGATGGAGCTTTTAAAGGCTCTTATTACTTAAAACCTTATCCCACTCAAAAGTACTTTTCGAATTTTTACAAAACGGCCACCTTCAAAATTCCGAGCCTAAAGAAAATGGGTTTCAAGGCTTCTGCTTTGGAAATTCCTTCTCGAGAAGTTAGCCGAAGTTTGGTTCGGAATTATGGTGAAACCAGAGATTTTCCCGCAATTATTGGGACTTCCCGACTAGGAATTCATTTCCGATTTGGAACGATTAGTATCCGTGAAAAAGCCAATAGCGCCTTGCCATTAAGCGATGTATTTTTGAGTGAATTGATTTGGAGAGACTTTTACTCAAGTATTTTATTTCATTTTCCAAAAGTAGTAAAAGGTCCATTTAGGGATAAATATCAATGGATAGAATGGAATAATAATGAAGAAGAATATGCGGCCTGGTGTGCTGGAAAAACGGGATATCCCATCGTCGATGCAGGAATGCGCGAGTTGAATACCACTGGCTATATGCACAATCGAGTCCGTATGGTGGTTGCTAGTTTTTTGACCAAACATTTATTGATCGATTGGCAATGGGGGGAACATTATTTTGCAGAAAAATTATTGGACTTCGACTTAGCTAGTAATAATGGTGGTTGGCAATGGGCGGCTGGATGTGGTACAGATGCTGCTCCTTATTTTAGAATTTTTAATCCCATCTCTCAACAGAAAAAATTTGATGCCGAGTTCAAATATATCAAAAAATGGGTGCCGGAGTATGGAACGCCAGATTACGTAGAACCTATTGTGGATCATAAATTTGCAAGAGAAAGGTGTTTGGCAACTTATAAAGCAGGTATAGAAAAGGCCGTATCCAAATAAAAAACGCCCTTCTCTTTTAGAGAAAGGCGCACAGTATCAGGGACTAGTTTTTATGGATTAGAAACGATAGCATTTGCTACTATTTCTTTTCTTATTTTTTCTTTTAGGCGCTTTTACGCGTTTGGTTTTTTTATTCCCAATATAAGCTCGTTTGCTTGTAGATCGAGTACTACTTCCACCGGATCGAATAGTCTTTCGCTCTGGCTGAGCTGGCGCTCCAGCAACTTCCTCTTTTTCTACTACTTGCTTTTGTACGACTTGTACAACCACTTCCGGCTTTTCTACTTCCGCAGGAGCTTTTACTTGTACTGCTTTTGGAGCTGCTTTTACCACAACAGGAGCAGGTTCAGGAGCTGGCGTAGGTTTTTGCGTAGGATTCTCAGTCGTAATTCGAATGACTTGGCCCATTCCGACATCGTCCATATCGAAATAGTTATTCAATACGTCGATATCACTAGTGGAGGTATTTTCTTTGATCACTACGGTTGTTTCCGCAAAAGTTTCGTCTTGAAATTGTCGTTTTACCTGAGACTGGGCGTACGACAGTTGGCAGGATAATATGATAGCCAGCACCAACAAGGTGTTTGCTTTTTTCATTGGGATGATAATTTGTTTTTAAAATCGATATTGTTCAAGTCACAGTGCTTGTTCAAAAGAACCTACAGCTGTTTGATATTATTCTAATAACGCACTTTTCGTACAAATCGTTACGAAACTCATTATTAAATTCACTTATAAGACTTAAAAAAAGCCTCTGGTCACATGGTTTAAGAAGAAAATAGTACTTGTTGAACCTAACCTGACTTTAAAAATCAGGAAGATTTATAACTAGAAGTGTTGTGTATGTTCAGGTTAAATGCTTGATTAAGAGCAAATTATATTAAGATTCGTACAACAAAGCTATGCTGAATTAATTTATAAGTCAATAGTCTACGCTAAAAAAAAGCATTTAATTAAATATCTCTTAAAGTTCCAGAAAGAAATTGATAGCCTATTTTTTCTTGTTTTTTGGAGAAAACGATGGGTCTTTGCTATTTAATGAAAGCCGTAAAACAGGCGTAAAACCAAGCTGAAAAAGAACAAAAGGGGCCTTTTTTCTCAAAATTTGGAATAAAACAGTTTTCTGCGTTGAATACTTAAAACAAAAAAAGCTGCTGAAAATTAATCCAGCAGCTTTTAAAATCCCTTTCGGGACGGACATTTATCTTTAGTTTCTGGTCACCTTAAAAGTAGTGGCTTTACCAGAATCGGTATACGTTACTCTGATCAGGTAAACTCCTGAACTGGTAGCTTTCGCAAGATCTAACTCAACAATTTCTCTTCCTTTTGCAAGGTCATATTGACTTAGTAATCTTCCATCAGTACCAAATACCTCAATGATTCCATCAGACTCCCAATCTTGAATTGGTGCAAGATTAACCATATCAATAAATGGATTTGGATAAACCTTAGCCAAAATTTCCTCACTGATTACTATTTTCAAGACTTTAGAGTAGTTGATTCCCGAAATCAAACCTACTAAGCGAATACGGTAGTAATTCACTCCTACACGTGGAGCAAGATCCATATAGTCGTATTTGTTTAGCTGAGTTTGGTTTCCTTTTCCAGCTCTGTTACCAATTTCTTTCCAAGACTGGCCATCAAAGGATCTTTCTACAAAGAAGTTGTACTGATCCAATTCAGGTCCCATTCCCCAGTTCAATTCAACATCTTCGCCATTGATGACAGAAGCAGTCAAAGTCACATCATCCGTAGTAAATGGTGCAGGACAATCCAAAGGATCTTTAACACAGACAGTCACTGTATTTGATTCTACAAAATCAGGACATTCCAAACGTCTTGCACAACGAATAAAATAAGTCGTCTGGAAAAGTGGTCCAGGCTGATATTCTAAAGTACTTGGAGCACCAATAATTGGTTTCCAGAAAGTCGTATCAAATGGTACATCTACAGTAGAGAACATCCACATGTATTCAATTGGTCCAGAACCTCCAGATGGAGCAAGGATATTGATGATTGGATTTGGAATTTCTCCAGGACAAATACAAGGTTGTTGTCCAACAGAGATTTCACCACCACCACCAAAGAATTGATCACATATTGGGTGGATACCTGCATCAAAAGTCCAATCATCTGGCTGACCGTAAGTCACTGTGAATGGATCCGTTTTTCCTGTTGCATCTGCATCACTATCAAGCGAATCATCACCACCTTGGTTAGCATCAGAGAAGGTCCAATCCGTTGGAAGGTTCATAAAGGAAATGATATAATCTCCAGGAGTTACACAAGCGAATTGGTATTCTCCATTAGGACCAGTTGTTGTTTCCGCTTTCAATACATCATCAGGAGTACAGAATACACCATCAGCACCAGCCATCAACAATTTAACCTGAACTCCTTCAACACCCATTTCAGTTGGATCTTGAATTCCGTCTTGGTTTTCATCATACCATACATAGTCTCCAATATTTGAACAAAGGTAGAAACCTGCATCCAAGGTAGGATCATAATCTCCAGCTCCCAATGTAACCATCTGTGTCATTCCCATCACTGGATCAGCATCACTATCAACAGTATCGTCAGCTCCAAAGTTTTGAATAGTAGGAGTGTAGCCAGTTGGAGTATCAAAAGTTACTTTATAAGTTCCTGGTAATAAACCATCAAACATATACATTCCATTGGCATCAGTAAATAGCATTCTCATTACTTGAATACCTGCAACAGTAGTTGTTCCAGTTAAAGTAACTTTTACGCCTTCAATAACGGGCTCATTTGGATCTTGTATTCCATCTTGGTCAATATCTTCCCAAACAAAATTTCCAAGTTTAGCTGGATCCATTAAGGTTACCGAAGCAACACATACACATCCACCTGCATCAGAAATAGTCACCTCATAAGTACCAGCACTAAGACCAGTTGCTTCTTGAGTCGTTTGACCATCACTCCATTCGTACATAAATGGAGCCGTTCCTCCAACTGCACTTGCAGATGCAGAACCATCAGATCCACCACGTGTGCTAATATCTGCTCCTTCAAAGTAGCTAGAAGTAACACTTGCAGAACAAGAAGTAATCTCAGGATTAACAGTAACGGTAGTTGATGCACTTGCAGAACAACCATTAGCATCTGTAACTTCAACACTGATGGTATAAGTACCAGGCATCATCATGGTATAAGTAGGAGTCGCACTTGAGGCGTCGCTAAAGGCACCTCCTGTAGCAGACCATAAGTAGCTAATTGCGCCAGAACCAGTTGCAGTTGCTGTAAAATCTACAGAAGCCGCTCCACAAGAAGATTGATCTTCCGGGCTAATGCTTACTGTTGGTGCAGCATTTACGGTTACATCCAGACTAGCGGTATTGGTACATCCATTGGCATCAGTTACTTCTACTGTTAAGGTATAGGTACCAGGCATCATCATTGAATAGGTTGGAGAAGCACTACTTGCATCATCGAAAGTACCACCAGTTGCAGTCCAGCTATAAGAATAAGGTGCAGTTCCACTTAGTGTGCTTGCATTTAATTGGACAGGTCCACCAGGACAAACTGATTGATTTCCTGAAGGAGAAATACTTACATCCGGTGTACTATAAATAGTAACTTGGGTCGTTGCCGTTGCATCACAACCCGTTCCATCATTTACAGTTACAGAAATGGTATAAACACCAGGCATCATCATATTGTAGGTAGGAGTTGCACTAGTTGGATCCGTGAAGGTTCCACCAGAAGCAGTCCATGCATAAGTAATAGGACCATTGGTTGAAGAAGCCGTTGCCGTAAAGTCAATAGAAGCCGCTCCACAAGAAGTTTGATCTTCTGGGCTAATGCTTACGGTTGGTGCAGCATTTACGGTTACATCGGTAGTAGCAGAAGCTGTACATCCATTAGCATCAATTACGTCTACTGTTAAGGTATAAGTACCAGGCATCATCATGGTGTAAGTTGGTGTAGCACTTGAAGGATCATCAAAAGATCCAGCAGTAGCAGACCAGCTATAAGTGTAAGGAGCTGCTCCACCACTTGCACTTGCTCCAACAACGATAGATTCTCCAACACAAACAGAAGGGTTTCCGCTAGGAGAAATGCTTACATCCGGTGTCGAAGTAATGGTAACATCTGTAGTAGCTGTCGCGCTACATCCACCTCCATCACTAACAGAAACCGTTACGGTATAAGTACCAGGCATCATCATGGTATAAGTAGGAGTTGCACTCGTTGGATCATCAAAAGTACCACCAGTTGCAGTCCAGCTATAAGTTAGCCCTGTTCCACTAGTAGTAGTCGTGAAGTCGATGGAGTTTCCAGCACATGTTGAAGGAGTACTTGGAGAAATATCAACAGTCGGAGAATCAGTAATAGTTACTTGTGTGGTTCCAGTTCCAGCACAACCACTTCCATCGGATACTTCTACAGTGATCGTATAAGTACCAGGCATCATCATGGTATAAGTTGGTGTAGCACTAGTTGCATCATTGAAAGATCCAGCACTAGCAGACCATAAGTAAGTATATCCAGGGCCAGAAGGATTTGTGGATAGATCAATAGATTGACCTACACATACAGAAGCATTGGCAGGAAGGATATCTACGTTTGGACTATCATTTACAGTTACGGTACTCGTTGCAGTTGCCGTACAACCATTATTATCAACGATGTTTAAGGTAATGGTATAAGTACCAGGCATCATCATGGTGTAATTTGGTGCAGCACTAGATGGGTTATCAATAGTACCCGCAGAGGCAGTCCAAATGTAAGTAAGACCACTTCCTGTAGTATTCGCAGTCAATTGTGTATTTCCACCAGGACAAGTAGTATAAGGACCATTGATGGAAGCCGTTGGGTTGTCAAACAAATTGAATGGCGCACCAGCTACATCCAAAGAAGCACAGATTGTACCTCCACCTTGGATCAATAAACTATTTACATCAAAACCTGTAGTTACACCAGGAACGATAATACTAAGATCTAAAGTTGCTGGATCATAAACTAAAGTATGAATGGTATATAAACCTGAACCTGTTACGGAAAAGTTTGGAATTGAATTGGTCGATTGAATAACCAAACCAGAACCCGTTGTCAAAACATAAAGGGTTTGAAAACCAGCAGGAACATTTCCTGTTGTATGCACCGCACTAAGGTCAACTGATGTACCGGCAGCTACACAAGAGTTAATAGTATTTGGGGTAAGATTACCAGCATCAGCTTCACAAGTAACCGTACATTCTTTGATGATTGTTACCATTGCAGTACCAAAACATCCGGTATTGTTATCTGTAACATCTACAGTATAAGAGTCTGCTGTTAGATTGTTGATGGTTTGAGTAGTACAACCATTACTCCAAGAGTAAGAATAGCTACCTGATCCATTGGCAACATTAGCTGTAGCAGAACCTAAATTATTACAATCTTCATTAGTAGAACTGATCGTTACCGAAAGTTGAGTTCCATTACTATTAATCGTTATTGAACCCATGGCAGTACAGCCATTGGAATCTGTAACCACTACAGAATAAGTACCTGGAGCCAATCCACTTGGATCCGCTACGGTTTGCATTGCAGGGTCATTCCATTGGATAGTATAAGGAGGTACACCAGTCATGACACCGACATAAGCGGTTCCATTATTTGCGCCACAATCTGCATCTGTTCCAGAAACCATAATCCAAATTCCTTCTGGGGAAAGTTCAACTACCTGAGTTGTTTCAGCAGAACATCCATTGGCGTCTGTAACGGTAATGCCATAAGTACCAGCAGTAAGACCTACTGCAATATCAGTAGTTTGTCCGTCACTCCATAGGTAAGAATAAGGAGCTACTCCGCCAGAAGCAATTACTGTGGCAGTAGCATCACTACTTCCTGCACAAGTTTCATAACTAGCAGTAGTAAACAAAGAGATGCTTGCTCCTGGGAAAATGTCTACAAAGGCAATCGCCTGGCATCCAAGTGCATCAGTAACGGTCACAGAGTGGTTACCAACTGCGAGGCCAGTAGCATCTTTAGTGGTTTGTCCATTACTCCATAAATAGGTATAAGGAGCTGTACCGAGCATTGCTGATACACTAGCCGTTCCAGAATTACCACAAGCACTTGTGGTAGAAGTCATTAACCAAATTCCTTCAGGGTGCAATTCTACAGTACCAGTGGCTTCTGCGGTACATCCATTAGTATCCGTTACCGTAACGGAGTAAGTTCCTACATCAAGTCCTGTTGCAGAAATACTAGTTTGTCCATTGCTCCATTCATAAGTATAACCAGGTTCGCCATTGAAAGCGATGGCATCAAGTACGCCATTGCTACTAACAGCACAAGTGGTATAAGATGGCTGTGGTGCGATAAGTACACCAAGATTTGAGTTTTGGCAATTAGTAGGTGCACATCCACAATCTGGGTCTAGACAATCAATAAGTCCATCTCCGTCATTGTCGATTCCGTCAGAACAAGCAGCAGGAGTATCTTCACTTAAAGTTACGCTTGAAATAGGACAACCAGCTCCATCGGTAATTGTTGTACTAGGTCCTTGAGCAACTACTTTGGAAACCGCTGTATTAACGTCAACTTTATAAATGGTTCCTGATACATTATTTGAGGCGAAAAATTCCCCAGACTCATTTGTCCAAACAGCACCAAAAACACTTCCTTGTGATACGATTGGTCCAGTTAAAGGGATGAGAGTAAGGCTTCCTGTGATTGGATTTAGTTTATAAAGACTTACTCCATTTTTAGATACAGCATAAATATTATTATCTACAATATTATACGAAATATCTCCAGCATCTAAAACGCCACCGGAAATATTTATTTTAATCGCTGCGAGGGGAGATCCGTCAACATCGATAACATAGAGTTGGTTTGATCGAATAATATAAAGGTTACCCGCTAAATCAAAATCCCCTGCGAATCCACCAGAGGCCAGGTTATTAACTGGACCCAAATTTTGTAGGGAACCTGTAGCGTCAACCTGTACCAATTCTTTTGAATTGGACCTTACTCCATAAATGAAATTGTCTTCCGTATTGTAGCCAATTGCATTGTAAGATGGATTATTAGGGCCAATAGGAATAAACGTGCTTGTACCAGGATCAAAGCTGTTCAACTGACCAGCGATGACTTGATAGAAAGCTGCCTCACAGCCAAAAGGGGTCTGTGCATCAAGGCTAAGCCCTGAAAATAGAAAAGCTCCCAAAAGCAACAGGTAATTTAGGATTGGTATCCTAAACCCTTTGTTTTGCGAGTTTGTGTTTGGTAATGTAAATGTCCGTTTTTTCATGAAATCATAGTTTTGCCGAAAGAAATAATAATGTTCATTAACTACTAGATGTACATTCCGCAATAAGCAGAATGAAGTTATTTAGAATAAAATATCAAATAGTTCAGTTTAATTTTAACGGTCTCGGGTAGGTGATTGCTAAAGCAATACAAAGGTTTGTTTTGGGGAAAGGATTTGCAAAGTGAATGCTAATTGATGATAAATTTAAAAAAAACTAATACAATAACTTTGCTTCCTGACTTTTACGTTTGATCAAATAAAAAGTTGTAAGATTTACCTAAAATTTTGGTTAAAATGTTTTGTAAATGTAATGTTTTGTAGGTGTGGTCTGTGTTTTTACTTGTTTGAAGTGGGCCTGAATAGGTTGTTTCGTAAAAATCTATTATTCTCTAAGCTATAAAATTAGGTAAAACCTAGCGTAAACTCAAGAATTTTCGTGTTTCTCTTCCACCCCTTATAAAAAATAGACTCAAAAGTAAAAGGTTTAAATGTTCATTTCTTTATGAAATGGTTATAAAATGGAACTTTTTCCTTTTCATCTACTGTTTAGACCGTGTTTAACATATTTTGTCACTTCAAATCTTTTTCTACAATAGAAAATTTTAATTGCTCTATAAATTCGATGGCTAAACTAAAAATAAGAGGTAAAGAATTAAGAAAACTAGGATTCTCTAATGACAAACAAAGCTCATTAGCCTTAAACATTCTTCGTACTCATTTCAAACGATTGGATAAACCAGCAATAATCCTATTGCTGGAAGGGCTAATTAATAATCCTGAATCTTATTTGAATGATTCTAAATGGGAAATTCTGGCAAATGACCTTGTAAAAACCCGGCTTGCTGAAGATCGTAAAGAACAAGTATTATGGTCAGAACCTCTTGCTTATCAGGCATTTGGCATACAGCATATTGGGAAAGGAGCTATTCAACAGATGGAAGTAGCGATGAGTTTGCCAATTGTAGCAGCTGGCGCATTAATGCCTGATGCCCACCGAGGTTATGGTTTGCCAATAGGAGGAGTTTTGGCGACTGAAAATGCAATAATTCCGTATGCTGTGGGAATGGACATTGGTTGCCGAATGTGTTTGAGTGTTTTTGATCTGCCAATAGCGGATTTGGTGGAAAAGAAATCAAGATTCAAAGCTCTTTTAAACGAAAACAGTCGATTTGGCAAAGCAGTTTTTGATGATCCGATGGATGATGAAGTTCTGGCTTCCAACTATTTTAGCGAGATTCCATTATTGAAGAGGTTACATCAAAAGGCGAGAACGCAAATCGGATCTTCGGGCTCGGGCAATCATTTCGTAGAATTTGGAAGAGTTGAAATTCAGGAATATGATGAGCAATTAAAAATCCCGCCAGGGGAATACATCGGACTTTTGACCCATTCTGGTTCCCGTGGTTTTGGGGCGACAATCGCCCAGCATTATACTAAAATTGCCATGGAGACCTGTCTGCTTCCGAAAGAAGCCAAGGCATTGGCTTGGCTGGATTTACAAAGTACAGAAGGTCAGGAATACTGGTTGGCAATGAATTTAGCAGGGGATTATGCTTCTGCTTGTCATCACCATATTCACCAAAGAATGATCGAATCTCTTGGTGAAAAACCAATAGCTGTAGTCGAGAATCACCACAATTTCGCTTGGAAAGAGACCTTGGACGATGGGAGAGAAGTAATTGTACACCGAAAAGGGGCTACTCCGGCTGGTAAAGACGTTTTGGGGGTAATCCCAGGATCTATGACTGCTCCAGGATTTATTGTAAAAGGTAAAGGAGAAAACCAATCTCTATCTTCTGCTTCTCATGGTGCAGGAAGAGCCATGTCGAGAAGGCAAGCCAAACTGTCTTTCAGTAAGAAAGAGGTAAGAAGTGTTTTGAAAAAAAATGGGGTAGAGGTGATTGGAGGTGGAATAGATGAAGCACCAATGGCTTATAAAGACATTCACGAAGTGATGAATTGTCAACGTGATTTGGTGGAGGTACTTGGGAGTTTTTATCCGAAAATTGTTCGAATGGATAATGCTTAGTTTTTTAAGTTATTGGTTGTCAGTACTTTAAGTGGTTTTTTGCTTTGCGATAGAAAGTAAGTCTTGGTGAATTTTGAGAATCTGCGGAATAATCATTTGATCGCCATCATTGTGAATTACAAAATCTGATAAACCCACTTTTTCTTCCTCCGGAATCTGCTGGCCAATTCGAGCCAATACGGCCTCTCGACTTACGTCATCTCTAATAATGACTCTTTTGATTCTTACCTCCACCGGAGCCGTCACACAAATAATTTGATCCAATCCTTTGTGCGAACCACTTTCAAAAAGTAAAGCTGCTTCTTTCAAGGTATAAGCAATGTCTTCTTGTTCCGCATTCCATCGAATCCCATCACGAGCCACTGCAGGATGAACGGCACCATTGAGTTGAGCCAACTTGGAAGGATCGCTAAAAGCAATCCCTGCGATATGTTTTCGATGGAGGCTTCCATCCTCAAAATAGGATTCATTTCCAAAAATCTCCTTTACTTGTTCTATTAATTTGGGATCCTCTATCATCAACCTTTTGGCTTGATCATCCGCATAGTAAACTGGGATTCCAAGGAGTTCAAAAATTTTACACACGGTGGTTTTTCCACTTCCAATTCCGCCAGTTATTCCAATTTGTAACATTTTCGTGGGTTTGAGGTAAAAAAGTCTGTTGATGGGCTCAAAATACATAATTATTCTATCGAATAGTACCGATTTTTTTGACTTGTAAAGAACAAAGGCCTCCTTGAGCTACTTGATGCGCTAAATATTTATTAGCTTGCTATATCTAAAGCAATGATCACCAAATTGAATTTTAAAAAATACATTAGCCAGTCCTTTACTTTTTGTTCTTACATTCGTAGGACAAAATTGCTTTGTCTCGCAATAGTCTTTGCTTTTTGTCCAGGAATCATCCAAAGCCAAGATCTACATTTTTCTCAATTCAACCATGCCATGCAAAATCTCAATCCTGCTTTAGTGGGAGTGATGAAACCAGATTTTCGCTTCTCTAGTGTTTATCGTAGCCAATGGCAATCTGTTCCTGTTCCCTATTTGACTTTTATGGGGTCTTTTGAAATGAAATATTATTTGCCTGGGCATGACGAAGGTTTTTTTGGAGGCGGATTATTGTTCAATTATGATCAAGCTGGTGATGCGCGTTATCGTCTTTCTCAGTTGGGATTGACTCTTAATTATTCGCGCGCTTTAAATGACAATAATATTGTTACCGCAGGATTTCAATATGGTAGGGGACAAAGAGCGCTCGACGTCAGTCAACTAAATTTTGCCAACCAATACAATGGCGAAAAATTCGATCCCAGTCGATCGACTCGGGAAAACGATTTGAGCGGAAACGAATTTTCCTATTCTGATTTTTCTGCTGGAATAAATTTTCATATTAAATCGGATCGCGGCCGACTAGGTAGTTCTTCTGGTAATTTTGGACTTGGTGTATTTCACCTCAATCGACCTTCTCTTGATTTCTTTAATTCTCAAAGTAGTCGACTTCCTTTTCGCTTTACTCTGTATTCTAATGGTTGGTTGAATTTTCCGAATTTGGATAGAATGGATTTTTACGTGGCTGCTTTTGGGCAGTTGATGGGCGTGTATAATGAAGGGATCGCGGGAGGAGATGTGCGTTATTTTTTATCGGAAGATACGGATAAAAAAATAGCAGTCTCTCTTGGTCTTTATTATCGCTTTATGGGCTTCAATGATGCCTTGGTTCCGATGCTCAAATTTTATTATCAAGACTGGACGGTTGGTTTGTCTTTTGATGTCAATCTTTCCGAACTGAGAGTGGCTACTCGCGGTAGAGGCGGACCAGAAATATCTGCGATTTATTCGATCACTAAAGTTAAACCTCTAAAAGAATTTAGAGCCTGTCCATTGTTTTAATCTCCTTATGAATTTACGATTGTTAATCTGTAGTGTGTTGCTTGGCTTGTTTGGGACCGTACAGGCCCAAACCTTAAGAGCATTCAAAAAAGCAGGCGCCAAAGCAATGGTGGAAATGGATTTTTATTCGGCAATGGAATATTATCGACAAGCTTCAGAGAAAGCCCCCAAAAATATAGAATTACAATTTTTAACTGCGGAAGCCGCCCGGAATTTTCAAGCTTTTGATATAGCTAAAGACTTGTATATCAAGGTGGTAGAGAGTGGCGAGGAATTCCCGGAGGCTCGTTTTTATCTGGCGACCATCAAAAAAGGAGCAGGGGAGTATGAAGCGGCAAAAACAGATTTTCAAACATTTTTAGCCTCGAATTCGAGTAATGAAAATTTGAATACAAGGGCTAAAAAAGAAATCGAAAATTGTGATTGGGCCATCCGTGAATTGAGCAATGCAAAGGACTTTAACGTCCGTCATTTAAAACGTGCCGTCAATACCCCTTACTCAGAATTTGCGCCCATGATGCACGGCGATACCCTTTATTATTCCTCTTTTCGGTTTGTGAATAAGGAAGATAAACAAAGTCCAAAACGAAAAATAAGTAAAGTTTTGTATTCTGTAAAAGCTTCTCGTGGACGTCCTTTACCAAGGAAATTTAATGAGGTCGAAAAGAGCACGGCTTATGCCGCAATGAGTCCTGGTAGAGATCGAATCTATTATACCATTTGCGAGTACATCCCCAAGCAATTGGATTTGCGTTGTTCGATTTATTTTCGAAAGAAAGACAAACGAAAACGCTGGAGTAAAGCGAAGCCCCTATCTGATGAGATTAACTTGACGGGCTATACGGCTACTCAGCCGCAAGTGGTGTATGATTCTTTATTTGCTAGTGAGGTACTCTATTTTGTGTCAGACCGTCCAGAGGGAAAAGGAGGCTTGGATATTTGGTATACTGTTTTGAAAAAGAATGGAAAACATGGAGCAATTGAAAATTTAGAGACGATCAATACCGCAGGTGATGAAGTGTCTCCATTTTTTTATAGCAGAGATCAAACCTTGTTCTTTAGTTCCAATGCTTATCCAGGATTTGGGGGATATGATATTTTTAAAAGTGTAAAGAAAAGCGCTAATGAGTGGGACGAAATTAGCAATCTTGGTGCCCCAATAAACAGCAGCTATAATGATTTGTATTATTCCTTAAATACAGATGCAAGCGTGGCTCATTTGGCTTCCAATCGAGAGGGAGCTTTGTACTTAGACAAGAGTTTGAAGAGTTGTTGCAATGATATTTTTCGAATCGATTTTCCTGAAGAACCTAAAGAGGTGACACCTACGGATTCTGTAACCGTCGTATTGATTCCTCCTCAAAAAGATACTTTATGGACGGTAGATGTTCCCAAAATTATTACACCTGAACCGAAAGAACCAACCAAGCCTTTTGAACCTACCAAATTAGAAGATTTTTTGCCATTGGCCCTTTATTTCGATAATGATGAACCGGATAAGCGGACTCGGCGAAGTACCACCCGTAAAACTTATCAGGAAACTTTTCAACGTTATTATGATCAAAAACAAACTTATCTCCGGGAATATACCGATGGATTGAGTGAAGAAAAACGCTGGGAAGCAGAAGACCTGATGGAATCTTTCTTCGAATTGGAAGTGAGGCGAGACGCAGAATTATTGGATCGGTTTTCCGAAATCTTACTCCGTAGATTAGAAGGAGGGGAGACTATCGAAATATTTTTGAAAGGCTTTACCAGTCCAAGGGCGAATAGTGATTACAATTTAACCTTGGGCCAAAGAAGAATCAGTAGCGTCAGAAATCATTTTTTTCAGTACCAGAATAGCATTTTTGTAAACTACCTCAACAGTGGGAAATTAAAACTTACCGAGCGATCTTTTGGCGAAACCTCCGCCAAGCAAAACGTCGTTGCCGATTTGGCAGATCGACGAAATTCGATCTATAGTATCGATGCTGCAAGGGAAAGAAGGGTAGAAATCATGGAAATTCAGGCGAGTAAATAGCTTTTGTACTCTTCCAGAGGAGATAAGCTGGCAATATTGCCATTAATGTCCTATCTTGTAAGCTCCTCATTCCCCATAATTGATCTATTATCTCTTATTTATCCAAGATAAATTTTTTTTATCCTTTTGTTAACATGGTAATGGGTAAATTGGAACGAATATTGTAATTTATTTTAATATAAGTTTCAAAAGGTTCTCCTTAAAGCTTCCACACCTTTTTTATTGAATTCCCATGTTTACTGTTAATTATGACTAATTCATTAGTCTTATTTTATTACGTCAACAAGGGAAGATGATAAGATATTTTGCAATTTTTTTACTGGCTTCTTTATTCATGCAGGGCTCTTCAAGTGCTCAAGTCACTGCTGATTTTACCTATAGTGCCTCAGAAGGATGTGGTTCACTACAGGTCTCTTTTTGTGATAATTCTATTTCCATGTTTGGAACGATTACCAATTGGACTTGGGATTTAGGAGGAGTCCCTTCTTCTTTGGAATGTCCTGCCCGGGTATTTAGTAGTTCAGGAACTTATACAATTTGCCTGACCGCAGAAGATGATCTGGGAAATACGGATCAAATTTGTCGAACAGACCTGATTGTAGTTCATAAAGAGCCTGTTGCCGATTTTATCCCTAGTTCCACTTCTGGTTGTATTGCAGATGACCTTAGCTTTACGGATGCATCTATTGCTGCTGATGTACCAATTACCAATTGGGACTGGGATTTGGATTTTTGTGGGACGATAAATAATACTTCAAATGCGCCCGTTTCCTGTACCTATAATGCTACAGGAATTTATAGCGCCAGCCTAACCGTTACCGATCAAAATGCTTGTACTTCCAGTAGTACCCAAACCAATGCTATAGAAATATTCGGAAAACCAATAGTTCAATTTTCAGTGGATAATACTTCTAAATGTGATCCACCTTTTATAGTTAATTTTACCAATGACAATGTTGATCCGAATACCAATTATCTCTGGACTTTTGGAAATGGTGAAACTTTTTCAGGAAACAATCCAGGCCCCGTTAGCTATAATGACTATGGTGAGTTTTCGGTAAGCTTGGTTGCGACCAACACCCTGACGGGCTGCGTAGATTCCTTGCGAATGGACGACTTAATAAGCGTTGGTTATCCTATTGAATTTTCCGTTTCTAAACGAATGGTTTGTTTAGGAGAGCGAGTAGTGTTCCGAGATGTTTCACCCAACGATCCTCCTGAAAATAGGCTCTGGGATTTTGGAGATGGTACTACTTCTGCTAATAAAGTTAAAAATCATTTTTACAACTCACCTGGTTGCTATACCGTGACGCTCACCAGAACAGTAGCCGGATGTACACAGAGTAAAACAACGACTTTTTGTGTTCAGGTTTTTCCTTTACCTACCGTATCCATAAATAATGATAATGCTATTGGATGTTCTCTTCCACATCCTGTAAATTTTGTCGCAGTGGCACCTACTGCCCAAAGTTGGGAATGGGATTTCGGAGATGGTTCTCCGATATCTAATTCTCCAAATCCAACCCACTTATATAATGCTTTTGGCGACTTTCAGGTAAGCCTTACCGTAACAGATTTAAACGGCTGTACCAATACGTTTGACAACAATATTGTTTCGGTTCAAGAGTTAGAGGCAGGTATTTCTGAACCTTATTTTGAAGGATGTGCGCCTTTGAATTTTAGTGTCAGTGAAAATTCGAATTCTGTAACGCCCACTACGAATTGGAGTTGGCAAATTTCTACCGACCTAGGACTTTATACTTCCAGTGATTCTACTGCCATGTTTACCATCCCGGATACAGGGATATGGGACATTACTTTGGTGGTTACAAACAGTCTGGGATGTATGGCAACTCAAACTTTTGAAAATGCGGTATCCGTTGGGCAACTTCCTATGGTTGATTTTCAAGCCAATCCATTAGTAGAATGTATTGAATCAGACATCCGTTTTATGGACTTGTCTAGTCCTTATGTGGAAGAGTGGTTGTGGGAGTTTGGCGATGGAGATGATACCACTTTGCAAAATACAATTCATCAATTTCAGGATACTGGATTTTATGATATTACCTTAACGGTAGGCCATAATGGTTGTTATAATTCCTTGACGATTCCAGATTATATTCAAATCCTTGAACCTTTGGCTAAGTTTGATCTGGACTATGATTGTGAGGAGCCTTTTAGGAGGATTTTTATTGATCGCTCAATTGGAGCTCAAATTGTTCACTGGGATTTTGGGGTACCTGGTACAGACACGGATACTTCAAATGTATTTAATCCTGTTTTTGATTTTCCTGGTCCTGGAATTTATACCGTGAGTATGACGGTTTTTAATGCCAGTACCAATTGTTCTCATACCCAAACAGAGGAAATAGAAATAACCATACCTGCGGCACAGTTCGTCGTAGACCAAACGCAAGGCTGCGCGCCTTTGACCATTCAAGTCAGTGAATCCTCTAATTTTGCCAATGGCTGGACCTGGATTGCTCCTGGCGGAACCATCTCTAATCCAAGTGCGCCTCAACCAAG
>CALLVY010000322.1 GCA_938015925.1 uncultured Saprospiraceae bacterium | reverse complement strand
CAGGTTATATAGGTTCGGAATGAGACGACTTGAATTTCGTCGTCCGTTTTGTAATTAATTTTTTTATCTGACTTCCACATTAAATCTCTTAATGCCTGAGGTTGTAATGCTCGTACCCCGATTGCCCCACGCTCACAAGCTCGAAAAAGACTATTTTTATGCCCATAGATTTGTTCAATGGTATTGGCATCTTTCAAATAGGTCGTTTCACCAAATAATTTTTTGTAAAGTCGAATGGGTTTGATCACTTTGGATAAGACGATTGGAATAAAGCCAATTGTTTTATTCATTTGTCCAAGACTGAATACATAGGATAAAATTGTCGAATCTGGAAACTTTTGAGAGAGTCCAAAAACAATTTTCACCCAGCTTTGAGTATCCAGCCTAATACTTCCATCCTTTAAATTTTTAAAGGGATCAAAATTGGCTAGTGGATGTTCTTTATTGAAGTATCTTTTATGGTAGCGATGTGCCAGCCATTGCCCATTCCAGGTATCTATTTGATTAGGAGCTAGTGTGGGCATCTCTTCCAGATAATTTCGGTAATATTGCCAGCCTTCATATAAGCTCAATAGTATTTCCGGCTCATTGAAAAAAAACGACAATCCTCCCTCTACACCTACACCAAACCCTCCACCAATCCAAGAATAATAAACCTCCTCTGACGGGATACTCAAGCCTAAGCCTGAAACCTGTCCGGAGGTCGTTGCTAACAGCTTATCAGATGGATAACCAATCGGGCTGGAGCCCGCGGGGTTTTCTTCTATTTTCAAAATCATTTTCCCAATCCGTACGGTACGATCTGCTTGATCTGGCCTTTTCCCTTTTTTAAATTTTGGGTTTTCCAAAGGGGAATTTCCTCCGGTTCGCATATACTTAGGATAATCAAAAAATAAAGGGACAAACTCCTTTTCAAAATATTCCTTTGCCGTATAAGTGGTATTGAATTGTTGATTATAAACCTTCAAAAAGGTCTTTCCTATCACGGATGCAATCATGGTTTAAGTTTTTAAAGAAAATTTCGAGTAACATCATAATTTTTCGGATCCATCAAATCCTGTAAAAGTCCTACTGATGCAGAATAGGCTTTGTCTGGAATCACAAAGGGATGACTCCCCCATTCCAATTGTTCAAATCCCTTGTTGGCAACCGACCAGTACCGCATCGGAATTTCATACTGAATCCGATGATCCCGATTGGAGCGCATATACCGCTCTTTATCACTTTCCGTAATGCAACTCACACTGTCGATTCCCAAACTTTCAAATAACACAGATTTACTAACGTGTGTCAATTCTTTGATTTGAAATTGTCCGTTTTTAAATCGGGCATTTTGCTCAATACTCGGATGCTCGAAGGTGGTAAACACCGCATCTATTTTAGCCTGAGCATAGCGCTCCTGCAATTCTTCACCATCCGGCAGTTGTTCGTAACTCCGTTGGATGATTTCCAAATCATAAGGCTTTGCTGCTTTTTCCTCCTCCGGTGGAGGTAGAACATAAATGGGTTTTCTCAATTTGGACTTCACCGTTTCTGCGGTCCGCTTTCGGTTGATGCGCCCAAAGCGTTGTATCAGTGCATCAAGGGGCGCAGCATCCGTTATCATTAAATCAAAACTGATATCCAGGCTCACCTCCACTACTTGCGTAGAAACGACAATGCAAGCATTCGGACGCTCATTATAGTACTCCTTGAGCTCTGTTTCCAAACGCTTTCTGTCGCCTCGTTTAAACCGACTGTGTATCAGCATTTTTTCTACCCTCGGATATTCCAAAGTCAATTGTTTAAATAATTCCTGCGATGCTACCACTCGATTGCAAACGATCAGAATTTTTTCTTTTTCTCTTATTGCTTTTTTAATCACGCCTTTCAGGCTTTCAAAACTGCTTGGCTTATGAATGATGTGCCGATCGAATTGATCTAATTCAGCTTCTGCTAATTTGAATTCAAAAACCTGTTCTCGTCCTAAGATTTCCAAAATCGCTTGGTACAACTTACTCGGCATAGTGGCAGTACCAATGTGCAAGCGGCAACCAAAATGAGCCAGCACCTCTACGATTTTCAATACGATCGCTTTGCTCACTCCAGAATACGTATGAATTTCATCCAAAATAACATCACAGTTTTGCAAATCAGCCAATACGGTTTCATAGCCTTTTGAAGCAAAAACAATCGAAGCCATTTGATAAGGAGTCAACACTTTGACCGAAGCACCAACCAGATTCTGTAAATCCTTTTCTTCTGTATCATCCTTTACCACAATCCGAGATGCCGCATGTAGCAAACGCAAATCCAAGCCTGGGTTATCTTTCCTCAGATCCTTTTCGACACGCTCAAACATAGCATTAATGGATGCTTGAAATGGTAGGGTATAAAAAATTCGCCCGCTACATCTTCTGATTAAAAAATCCGTTTTCCCGGCTCCTGTTGGTGCCGTTATCAAAGTATGTTTTCGAGTACTATCTGTCGAGACCAAAGAAAGTGGATACAAAGGATGTTGCCGATTGTAAAAACGGGTGTTTGGAATTTTAAAAGCCTTTTTTACCAATTTCTCCGTACTGTAAATCATTGCCGAAGCATAATGATCGGCCCCAACTAACAGCCCTTTCCAAATCGACCAACCATTGCCTTTTTCATCACAATACTCAATGATTTCCTTAAAGGTTTGGGCTGCTTCTTCTAAGCTAATCGGACGCACCTCCCAACCGAAATATTCTAAAACACCCAACACCTCATCATGCCAGTCTTCCCAGTATTTCGAATGCAATTCAAAAGCATCCTCTCTGCCTTCATCCAGGTCTAAAAGACCATAACCTCGCTTATCCCCCAACATAGATTTGTGATGCGACACCACCATGTCAATAACCTGTGGCCGAATCGCTTCCTCTACCAAATTTAAAAACAGCAAGGATCCCAATTCATGTCGGTAAGGATCATGCCCTTCTAATGGCCTTTTATACGTCGGCTTTAAGCGCTCTTGAAAAACAGGACTTGCCTTTCCAATATCATGAAGGAGGGCGCCCGTACGGGCAATGTTTGTATCCAAGCCCAAATACTCGGCAAATACTTCTGCTACACAAGCAACGTGTTCCAGATGATCAATCAGAGTCGTCCCAGGATTCCCCTTTTTATCCGCGCTTTTAGCCAATAGGTGGTTAAATTTCTTCATGATTTTTTAATGGATGATTAGACACTTCCAGCCAACCATACATGGCCTGATTATTTTTAAAGCGATTATAGCCCACCAAAAAAGAGTGTTCCTGTTTTCCAAAACGCAATTCAAAGCCTTCTATCTGATCAAACTCCTTATCGCTCATCTCATTGATCATAACATCGGGCAAAACAACATCTTCATTCCGGCAAAGACATAAATGTTGTTTCGATGCTTTTTGGGCATCTTCCATTGTTTCAAAAGCCAGATATAAAGTAGGTTCGACCAAAACACTCCTTTTTAATATTGCAGTAGGCCGCATCATGCTTTTCTCTTTTTTCTTTATTTCCCAGGCGCGTGTCTGCGTCACCTCTTGTTGTTGACTCAGTGTTTTGTAAGTCAACTTATGCCGGAGGATTTTCTCCACTTCCAATTTTTGCCGCATTCCTTCAATGGTGGAAGGAGTTAAAAACTGCTGCGAGAAAGTAACTTCATCTCGCACAGCGGTCCAGGGTTTTATAAAACCAAAAGGACCTTCATATTTGACGATGTAAAGCATATGTGTTTTTTTAGATTAAAGCACCGAACCCAATACCCGTTCCATTGCCGACTCCGACATTCCAAGCAAAACGAATCGCCTCCGGCGTCCCTTCTACAATAATCGGACAGGTACTAGCTTTTCTGTCAATACCTTTATAGGTGATCATTCTTGTTTTTGAATAAGTGTAGCTGGTGTCAAAAGCAACTCTTACAGCGTCATTCATGTTCGCTTTTTTCATCTTATTACGCAACGTCTCGGTTAATAATTTTTCGGACTCTTTGTCCTGGTAATAGTAAAATTGCTCTTCTTTATCAATAGTCCGTTTGATAAAAACCGGAGAAGCGACTCTGAATTTTTCGAGATTGGAAAATTTTGGAGCTTCCTGAATTTGTAAAGTGGAGACTCGCATTCCAAAAGCCACCTCTGGGTTATCTTGTATTCCTTGAATGACTTTTTTAATCCGTCCGGTATCCCAACAACTGATAAACCAATTGGCTCCATTTTGAAAATCTAAGCCCTTCCCTTTTCGTTTTCCATGACTCAACCAGGATAAAGAATACAGAGAGATTTCATCGTGAACCGAGTTATTCCCCAACCAGTCATGAAATCTTTTGACCAAATGCGCCTGGTAATTAAAAGGGCAGATTTCTTTATTAGGCGTCAACTTTAAATAGACTCTCATACTAAATTTTGAATTTATAGAATTGCCTTCCCTCGTATATCGGGGTAGCATTCAGTTTTCTTCTTTAATAAAATCAATCATTTTTTGAGCTTCCTTGAGTAGGTGCTCTTTCAGATTTTCGGGCCCCAGAATTTTGACATGTCCCCGGTTACCCAAAATAAAATTGGTTAGGCCTAAAAAGCCCGCATTGACCTTAGATTGAAAATTGTAGGTATTCTCCTCTGAACCATGCAAAATCTCTGAACGGGCTTTGGGATAATTTTCTACCAAGGCATTGTAAGCGAAGATGTCTAATTCTAGTTGAACAGTAATTTTATTTTTGTTAGCAATTCGAAAAACATCTGGATATTTGTAATCGTGTTTATGTTTAAAATCCCAAGGGATATCGGTAGCCTGAACGCGTTTGATACGACTGATTTTGAAGTGCTTACTTTTCTGATCATCAATATCAAAAGCTTGTAACATTCCGATTTCCGTATCTATGTCGAATGGTTCTACCACGCGGTTTTTAATCTCATTGCTATTGCTTCGGTAGTTTTCGAGGATGACTCGTTTCTCCATTTTTTTACCTGCTTCCAGCATATCGAGTTTTTCCAATTCGGGACGACGTAAGGCGCGGATACCCAAACGCTGAAAGTCGTAGAGACTGGAAAATTTTCTTTTGAGTTTATCCGCTTCTTTCGTACTCCCTGTACTTTTATCGATAGCTAATTTGATCCTGTGCTGTTCTTCAACAGTAAGTGGCATGAGATGCTCTAATTCTTTAAAAGACCCATCTGGGAAAATCGCCAATTTGTAATGCGGATGATGCTTATCCAATTTAATACCAGCGTCCTCTATTTCCTTGATGTCTTCATCCACTGTTTTTTTTGACACCCCATAATATTCCGCCAGGTTCCGTCGGGTATATTGATAAGGCTGGCCAAGTATCCGTAATACAATTCGAAGTACTCGTTCTCTTGAACGCATGATTAAAAGGGTTTAAATATTGCGCGAATCATTTTGTGCCAATATCTGCCCTTTTGTTGTTTTAAAAAGAAAGGATTTTTATAAATCCCACCGCTTATTTATTTAAAAATCATATTTTCACATTTTTAAAAAACAGTAAACAACTGATTAACAATTAATTACACAACAACAAAAAAAATCACCTTCACCACATAAACTAAGACATGCAACAAATAGACGTAGTGATTTTACTGAAGCAATTGTCTTCAAAAGAGATCAAAGGGTTCCATACTTATCTGAAAAATCGAGTTAGAGCAGACAGTAAGGCTTTGAAATTATTGGCTTATCTACGCAAGCATCATCCGCACTTTGATGAGACAAAAGTCAATTACGAAAAGGTCTCCAAGCACTTGTCTATTCAAGCAACTTTGGTTTCGAATACGCTATCGGATATTCGGATTCAGCTGCGCAAATTCCTAGTAGAACAGTATTTGGAGAAAGTACCCTTTGAGCGAGACCAGATTTTATTGCAGGTGTACCGCGACTACCGTCTTAGCCCGCTTTTTGATAAGCAGCTCAAGACCATGAAGAAAAACTTGGAAAAGGAAACCCCAAAAGACCTTTGGTATGATTTTAAACAGCTACAGTTGGAGCACGAACGCTATTATTATGTAGACACCAAAAGATGGCAACGTAACCTGGGGATTGACAAGGCGATGGAATACTTGGATCGTTTTTACGCAGCTGCCAAATGGACCTATGCCAGTGAACTAATAAATAGAGGTCGCATTCTGAGTGAACCAGAAACTCCTATTCGATGCATGGATGAAACCGTAGCCATGAGTTTCGAAAACGAGACCCCTTACCATCGCTTTTATCGCACCGCATTCCAGCTAATACAAAACAGAAACACAGATTTGTATTTTGAACTGAAAAAGACCTTTATAAAGGAATATACTTTACTTGGCAAAAATGATCAGTTTATCATCCTCTCCTATCTACTCAACCACACTTCTTTTGAAATCAGAAAAGGGAAGGATGAATTTATCAAAGAATCCTTTCAATTAATTAAACTCGGCATACAAGATCAACTCTTCATCATCAATGGTATTTTTGACTCCAATCATTTTTTAAATGCCATAGAAGTAGCAAGCAATTTACAACACTTCGATTGGGCCTGGGATTTTATCGCTCAATGGAGCAGTACGCTCGCCCCTGATACAAAAGATTATTACGTCTCCATGGGAATTGCATTGATCCATTTTAAAAGAAAAGATTACGAAGCCTGCTCTGATGTCTTAGCACCAATCGTCCTGAAAGAACCACTAGATACACAAAGAGGCATATTGTTGCACATCATCTCTCTCTACGAAACCAACTGCGCTCCCGATTTTATTCTGAGCCGATGTACTACAATTAAGCAATTTATCCGAAACAGTCAATTCATTAGCGAAGACAGGAGAAAAGGAATTCTGCTAGCCGTCAAAGTTTTGGAAATACTTTTAAAACCCCAACCCAACAAACGTAAACTCAACCACCTATTGAAGAGCAGTGATAATTTTCATTACAAAAGCTGGTTGATCCAAAAAGTAAAGGAGCTAAAATAAAGCGAGGTGCCATTAGGCACCTCGCCCAAGCTATCAGGTGGTAATAATATCAACAATCACAATATCTTCAGTTGTATCTCCAGTCCCACCTTTGATCTTCTTACATTGGTGTCGATTCAGTTGAAACAACTTTAGTTCATCTAGCGATTTTTTCACATCCTTTTTTTTCATTTTAAGACATTTTTAATTCGTTAAGAAATGAGTGTTAATCGCAGGAAACTCATCTTTCAATGTCTGCAGCCATCCAATAGCTGAGCATCTTGCCTAACGCTTGCAAGCTAAGGGGGGACCTACCCCGCATACAGGGGCACTCAAGAATTGGATGGAAAAAAATTAGATGTGCTTGGGCTATTTCTACGCCCGTGAAGGGAACCTTATACCGAACAATAGTTGGGATTTTGGGACAAAATATATAGAGCTATATGAAAGAGATTTTCGAGGGATTTTTGCTAGCGGTCGCATGTACCTCACATAACGACCATTTTAAAACGGTGAAGAAAAGGATGCCTCCTAGCGGTTAGCTTTCCTCTCTATTTATTAATATTATGATATCTGCCAGTTGCCCATTATACTAAATTACCCCTTCCTTTTAATTGAAATAATATAGACCTCCCCAAAGGAAAGTATCTAGATTATTTGTTGTCAAT
>CALLVY010000321.1 GCA_938015925.1 uncultured Saprospiraceae bacterium | reverse complement strand
TTTAGTTCTTTTGTTGTAAATCTGGAAACGAATTGTAAACTCCTATTATCCAAGATTTAAAAAAATTGATCCAACCTGCTTATTGGGTATTGCCAGGTAAAATCAAAATTGTTGAATTTATTTTTTTCCCGTCACTTAGTTGAATTTTAACAAACATAAATATAACTTAGTCGAATGCAAAATTAATTTCCAAAAGAAAAGCTAAATAAAGGCACTCCTTTATGTCTAAAACTAAAACATCTTCTGAAGATTCGAATACTCTTTCCGAATCTGCCTTGGCAGAAAACTGGAGAAGAGTTCAATCTACTTGGTATCAAAAACAAAAGCATGTTATTGAATTTTATCCAAATAATGAAGCGGATAGCTTTTGGGCATGGCATATCGACCTCGAAAACTTTGAGCCCTCTTTTAAAAACAAAGAAAGCGATCAGGAAGCCATTCCCGGATTAGAGGAAGAAGATCCTACTCCTAATGATGATTTACAAGAGATTCTTCGACCAAGCTTTCAGGGAACCCCAACTTTTTGGAAAAAACAAAAAGACAAAATAATTCCAAAAGGCTTTTTCCTTCCGGTCTCTGAATTAACACGATTTTCTAATAAAAACTTAGGCCATTATATCCGTTATGCTTTTCTCTTACAGGATAAATTTTTCTGGGTTGATTATATTCGAAAATTAAAAGAGACCAAAGATCAAAAAATCTTTGCAGAGGTTCCCTTATCTATTATTGGCCTGTGGGTTTATTTTAGACAGTCGATTTCTTATTATAAAAAACTGGTTAAAGAAAAAAACTTAGAAAGGGATTCGATTCTTTTTGTACTGGAAGAACGAATTGATTATTCTGGCTTTCAAGACAAGTTTGCTTACGAGCAATTTTACCTTCTTCTTCAAA
This sequence comes from uncultured Saprospiraceae bacterium, assembly GCA_938015925.1. Lineage (GTDB taxonomy): Bacteria > Bacteroidota > Bacteroidia > Chitinophagales > Saprospiraceae > CALLVY01. Next base: position 3,994 of record CALLVY010000321.1, on the reverse strand, counting down.
CGGCTTTGCAAAAAGCATACTTCCCCAGTATTGGAAATACCAGCACAGATGCTTTGGCAGACATCGCCGTTCCAGAAGTTCAAAAACTTTGGATAAATTTTAGCGCTTCGATCAAACACTATTGTCAATTTAGTTTTAATTACTCCCTAGAAGGCAATAAGAAAAAGAAGAATAACTTCAACCGAAGAAACAAAATACTTCATTCCGAAAAAATCATTAGCAAAGCCTTCTTCCAACTCTTTCAAGAGGATATAGAAAAAATGGCCATCCAGGAACTCCTCGATGATTTTCATGCTAAGAATCTCTTACAATTTTTTCCAGAAAACATCCAGGAAGAATTGCAAAATGCATCAGAAAAAGCACCAGAAATAGAACAAATCCAAGAATCTTTGGAGAACTCGAGTATCATAGATCGCATCAATAGTACTGCGGATAAAAACCAAGATAAACAAAGCGCCCAATATTTCCCCACAGATATAGAATGGCAAATAGAAGGTGCAATTAATTGGAGACAAATAGCAGAAGACCGAAGGGAATATATCTTGAACCATGACAAAACATTAAACTCCTTAAAACTCTTAAAGCGTCTCGCGCTGATGCGACTGGAGCGCCACTTATGCAATCAACTCAGTCGTGAAATGTGCCCCATCATTCGCTGGGATTTTCAAGATGAAGTTTGCGTCCCTAAATGGAATATTTTATCGCCAGGTGCCAGCTCATTATTGTCCGCTGAATTCGAAGAAAAAAGAAAACTTGAAGCTAAAGAAAGGACCACATTAGATTTTCTACTAAAAGAAGTGAAAGAAGCCGAGGAGCTGGAAGACCTCGATGAAATTTCAAGTCAAAGTCCTTCTTTTAGCATTCCTGCTTTTCAGGAAGAATGGCTCAGCGCCTTTATGCTGCAAACCAAGGCCATCAAAAGTCGAATCAACTTTCGCATCAATGCCATGAAGGAATATGGCATCATCCAACACAGCTCACAAGCTAATGGAAACAAGGAATTGTGGCTGGATGAAATGATACAGATCGAAAAAGAAGTGAGTCCCTATATTGGTTTTGTCAAAAATATTTTCCAATCTGCCCTACCCAATCGAAAAACCACGGAGTTTAACCCGTATCGACATAGTACGGATGGAATCGAATTTGATCCAGATACCATTCAAGATCAAAACAAATGGATGAGTGGTGAAGTGATGAAAACCCTCCGCACCAAAGTTACCGTTGGCGAAGTGATCCAAATCAACGCTTTTGCACTGGATTCTTCTGGCTCGATGGACCACAACAGAATGCGAAATTTATTTAAAATACTCTATCTTTTGGTGCTCGGATTGGAGGATAGAAAATCCTATGATGCTTTTCATTTTTTTGGAACTCAATTTAGGGAAGGAGCAAACTTTAGCAGTAATTATACCAACCGCTCTTTACTTTTTTCTATTTTAGAAAAAATTGCAGGGATCAAATCCCGTAAAATCGTATATGGCGGCGGCGGCGGTACCAATATGAGTGAAGGAATCAAACAGTGTCATATCCGAATCAATGAATTTTCCGCTACTTTGGAAAAAGAAAATCCTGGGATCAATCATTTAAAATCTATTTTTGTGATTACGGATGGAGAACCATCCGTCGGCATCGCCAATAGAGAAGTACTCAATAAAGACATTCAGGATAGAAGAGAAGAAGGAAAACTGGCCATCAATGGCATCTATCTTCGCGCAGATGACACCTACGATCAAGGACCACCGGTCTATAACAAACACGATGAATTGCTTAAGATCGGTACCCGCCCCCGCTTTATGGAAGAGATTTTCGGGAAGGATAATTATGTGGAAAGTGACAGCTTTAGTCAAGCGATCAGCGACCTGGTCTACGTGATGAGTCTGACTTATAAAAAGCAGCGAAAAGTATTTAAGCAGGAACAAAGACTTAAAAAAATGCTTCGCTGACTAGCCGACGGAAGAGCTTCGTGAACGAAACCCTGTATGTGAGTCAAGCAAAACGAAAAAAATAAAAGCAAATCATTCATGTCGAATCAAAGCAAACAGCAAGAAAATATAGCCTTAGCAGCTGGGCAAAAGATTGGGGATCTCACCTGTTCTTTTTTCCATTTATTTGGAGACATCGTGATCGTTTGGGGCACCAGAGGAGCTTGTGCGGTTTATCATAAAGAAAGTCTGCAAGCCAATAAAAAACCTAAGATTTATCAAATCGACCAAGCAGATATCCTGGATGTTTCTTTGCCAAAAGACCACCAGTTAATTATCCTCCAAACGGCTCATAAATCGTATTTCAGAGATTACAACAACCAGCCCATAAAAAATTCAGAACACTGGGAAGACTACTATTCCGATCCTTTGATGGGTGGTTTCTTTAGGAAAGATGGTCGAGGTTTTTGGTACGACATTGAAGGCAATAGAATGGAATCTGCGGTCTTTTTACAAGAGGATGTTTTGATTTCTTTGCCGGGAAAAACAAGTAAGCAATCCTTGGTTTTTCGCGGTGCATCCATCCGCATGAGTACAGGACAGCAACTGATACAAGTGGGTAAATTGGTCTTTGACCTTCAGTTAAATCTCGTCCAATATTTTGGTGAAAAAATAACGGGCATTGGTTCCAAGAACATACAGGTTGCGGAGGACAAAAAAGCACAAGAAATTCAATTGGGACTCAAGCAAACAGGTTTTCTCATCGAGTCCACCTTAAAACCGTATTTAATTCACAAAACCCCTATCAGTCAACACCTACGCAGCGAAAAAAAAGGCAAACAACGCTACGAAGTTTTCCGCGGCGACCAGCAAGAATATGTCCTCCATGTCAATAGCCAAGAAATCATCCACTGCGATAATCATTTGGTTACCGTAGACTTCGATACCTATCTCAAACTAGGAAAATTGGAACTGGTCAAATGCCATCATTCCGATCATGCCCATTACATGAATCTCAATGAAAGTTCCACCTTCTACCTCCCCAATATCAGCGATGATCCAATTACACACATTGATTTAAAAAATATAAAAATCAAAGGCGATAGCATTCGCAATCTGGCCGCAGGTCAGGAACACTTTTGCTATAATGAGACGACACAAGAAGCTTTTGTGCTCAATGATGGAAGCCTTAGTCCCAAAGCCATTTATGAAATTCCTGCTTTCGCTAAATATTTAGCTCAGGCAGACTTGGGGGATCGAAAAGTTTTATTTTATAAAAAAACATTGCAAACGATTTCTTTTCCAGAACTGGAAATAGACATTGAAGGAATTGAAGAAAATAGTAAATCCAAGTTATTGAATGCGACTGCGAATAATGGTGAAAAAATAGTACTCGATGCGCGGCTTGGATTAGACAAATTGCAAGTTGCATTCTCTGGAGAAGAAGCCATTGTGGAGGTTTTTGGAAAAGCTCATAATGTGGGTTCTGGTGTGCTGCAAAATGCTTTATTAAAAACTTTAGGTGGCACCAAAAAAAGAGTCATTGATCTAAATGAAGCTTCACTTGACACTTTTAAATTACCACATGATCTGACTTCCTTTCCAGACGAAAGTACCCCTTCTATTTTCCAGGGCAATGCCCTGCTCGAACTAGATTTTTTGCATCCGCTTATGATCGAAGGTGCTACTTTTTTCAAAGGTTTGTTTTTGCCTTATGATGAATCTCCTCGCCATATTTTAATCCAGCAAATCAATAAACGTCCCTTGCATTTGGAAGGTGCCAATCACCGCAATGAACTGGTGACTAGTTTCAATTCTTTCACGCTTACCAATACTTTTTACATCGGTCATCATCGAATGATCGGAGCCAATACGATGCTAGAAGATGGCAAAGAAGGCGAGCTGCTTTTCTCTATAGAAAAGAAAAAAAGTTGGCTTTCTTTTAAAGATGATTTTTTACCCATCTTCAAAAAAATCGTTTTGTTGGAGAACAAAGCGGATTGGAATTATTTGTTATTTCAGATTCGCGGAAATACTGCGGAGAGCGAATATATTGTGGTGGAAAAAAGTGA